>NZ_JAQRFJ010000131.1:0-2452 GCF_028599065.1 Xenorhabdus sp. PR6a
ACCGCTCAGGGTACTGAGGTGCAGCCGGTCTTCCTCCCGCCGGTTACTCACCGACGAGGTCCGGCTGTCGGCTTCCAGCTGCGTGCTGTTGGTGGTGGTTTCCGCCAGCAGGTTCACATTGCCGCCGGCCTGCACCTGCGCCGTTCCCCCGGCGCTGGCCTGGCTCCCCTGCAACGTGATGTCCTGGCCGGCGCGCAGGCTGAGGTTACCCCCGGCATTAAGCTGACTGCCCAGCGCCTGTTGCCACTCGCCGCTGACGGTCGCCATCCGCTGCCCGGCCTCTTCCATGCCGTCGCTGGTGCGGTTGCCCATCGCCCCGGCAATCACGTCAATGTTCCCCGTCGTGGTGCTTCTGGCGGCAGCAATCTCCAGATTATCACGCGCATTCAGGCTGAGATGACGGGTGGCTTCCAGTTTCGCCCCGCGCAGCTGGATATCCCCGCCACGCAGGCTGAGTTCCCGGGCGCTCATTGAGGCCTGGCGCAGGGCATCCTGCAAATTGGTGCTTAGGGTCAGGCTCTCCGCCTGCACGTCAATGCGCTCTGCGCGGATATCCCCGCCCTGATGCAGGAACTGGTCCGCATCAATGTTCAGGGCCCGCTCGGCAAACAGGTTACCGGTGTTCGTCAGGCTATTGGCGGACAGTTGCAGGTTACCCCCGCCAATCAGGGCACCCTGCCCGGTCAGCCGCAGCGTGGTGTTGGCCAGATAGACCTTCGGCACCCACACCGTCTGCGGGCCACTGCCCGTCTCCACCGTCTCGCTCACCAGCCAGACGATATCCTGCTGCAATGCCGCAATCTGGGCCGGCGTCAGTGCCACGCCCGGCACCAGCCGGAAGTCATTGGCCACCTTCGTCCCGTTGTTCATCAGGGCCTGGTACTGTGCCATCGCATCGTCACCGCGCACGGAAGGGCGGCCGGTCAGTTTGAGTATCTGCTCACGCACCAGGCGTTGCTCATAGAAGCCGTCCCCCAGCCGTTTATGCACCTGCGCCGGGTCATACCCCACCCGCTGCAACAGGTAATCGCTGCTGATAAACCGGGTCCGGCTGGTAAAGCGTTCATCGGTGACCACCAGATCCCAGTTCTTGAAACTGGGATCTGAATTTAGCTTAGATTTTCTTAATAACATCAATGTCTTTTATGTTGGATGTAATTTACTAAACAAACAACAGCCCCTAAGAATATTCCCATAACAAATCCTAAACCAAGAGCTTCAACTACATCCTTATAGCCAATAGAAAATACACCCGTTTCAAAATAAAAAACAAATTTAACGAATAGCTTTATCACCATAACTACGATGAACATGCCTACACTCTGTACTAAGGACCAAAATAAAAAATAGATTATAAATTTCATTTTTTATCCTTAGAGTTAGAGTTTAACTCATCAGTGACTACTTTATTTGTAACTTCGGCTCCGAAAGCTCCGCCTACGCTACCAGCAATATTAGGAATCGGAGATACCAAAGGTGGTGCCGATATATAAGGATTGATTAAACTAAATCTTTCTTTGAACCCATTTGACCAAGGATTTATTTTGCCATCAAAGTAGTTAGTGGTTCCTATCGTTACGCCATATCCCACTGATGAGCCTAAAAAAGCACCTCCCATTGATACCCAAGGTGATTGACCATCAATTACGCTAGAAACTCCTGCACCTAGTGTATTAGTTGTTGTTGTCCCCCAATATCCCATTCCTGGAGTTATTCCCCCAGTAACCAATGCTGTTCCAAAACTGGCATAGCTAAAATCTATGTCAGGATTCTCGTAAATATTGTAACCCTGCATCCCTGCGTTTGCTAAACCTGTAGTACCAACACCTATCGCCCTATTCGCAATCGTTGTACTTCCGAACCAATTGGAAACAGCAGGTGCTGCTGCCTTGCTTAACGCTGGTAAGGCAAGCGTAATTGTTGCGATTGCTGCACGAGGAATATTATTGGTTTTCTGCCATGTCTCGTAATTATCAATTACGGGCGTAAGCTGATTGATACTATATTCTGCCAACTTTCTACAATCGGCATCACAACCCGATGATTGAACAAGATTAATGAGTTCTTTCTGTTGTTTTTCCAAATAATCTTTCGTGATCCTTGTTTCCACTGCTTTCCGTTGCTGATCTTGATCTGCTTTACTAGCAACCTCGACTAAACGATTCCTTTCTTCATCCGTCGACGCTGCCCTGTATTTTTCCAGCCATGAGGTGATTTGATCTGCGCTCAGATAGTTCGCTTCAACCGCGTTCTTCGCTGTCTGCGCCCCATCAACCCCGCCTGCCGTGGAATCGGTCGCCAGCCCGGCCACCAGCCCGCCTGCAATTGTAGACAAATTGCTGACTTTTTCCTTCTCATCCGGTGAAAGTTCATCCATGGTTTTGCCGCCGTAAAGTGCACCCGCAATCGCCGAGGCCGCCAGTTCCCCGCTGGCCGCACCTACCGCGCCGGC
>NZ_JAQRFJ010000132.1:0-2405 GCF_028599065.1 Xenorhabdus sp. PR6a
CAGGTGTGAACCCAGTGATAGACAACCCGGACACGGCACCCGGTCTCAGTGGCGATCTGGCGCCGTTTTAATCCTCTGCCCAGCATGAGCAAACCTGTTCCTCGCGTACGGACGTCCCGATGCTGATGATTCAAAGCGAGTTGTTGCAACGTAATTCGTTCAGGTTCAGAAAGCACTATCTTTGATTTCATGAGTAGAAGCAGTCAGTGGGTTTATTAGCATGTCCGCCATGATAACAAAAGTGCAAGTTATTTCATTGGGTTACTTAGTAAAAAGGCGGTAAGTTTTTTATTATTAAACAGAAAATTTAATTTTATTAAACGACATCAGTTATTACCTGACCTAAAAACACTATCAATAATTTGGAGTTATACCCTATTGTTTAGGGTAGCGAAATATACTCGAAAAATCAGAAGGATGGTTTGCTGTGGTTAATATCATATGCGTAGGAATAATCTTATATGGATATTTACTTAGCATTTACAAAAAAAATGTTGATTTAATTTTGAGGGGAGGGTAGTTATTAATCGTCCAGTGCTGAACATACATGCTTTTTTTGATAAATTATTATTGAGGAAACAGCCATGAAAAAGTTCAACGCTTCAAAAGTAGTAAAAGTAAAATCTCAACTATCATCTTGGTCTGTTAACGATAAAAGTGACGACTAGCTGAATACCTCCCTTCCTAAAGTAATTTAAGAAGGGAGTATCCAAGGAGAGAGTATGAGTATCGAATCCAGTAACTATGATTACATTTCATTTCATCAGAATTTTCAGAGAAACATCAAAGCATCAATAGAATACCTTATCGAATGCAGCGAAGCTGATTTATGTCTTCCTGATGAATTTTCGCTTCGTTGGAATATCTGTGGAGCACACCACCTTGCTGTTTGCGCAGCAGAAAATAACAATAGAGAGCTCTGTGTTAATTATCTTACCTATGCAGTTAGAGAGTCTGAGTTAAGTGTTTCTAACAAAGTAAAAGATATTAATATCAGCGCTCTTGATTATAAAACTCAACCATACTTTGATATGAATATTTTGCTAAATATTATCAATGAAGATGATAAGGGGGTTAAGGTTGGCTTTCAGACTGAAAAAGAGATGGTTATAGAAGAAAAGAAAGTTCGTGAGGCACTCAGCCTTTTAAAAGAGTATGATATGCAATCATATGGTGAATGTACTGTATTTATAGATAATATTTATCTCACCGGTAGAACTGATGGGTACTATATTAGGTCAGGGTGCAGCTTCAATCTTTTCGGGTTGATATTTCTTTATGCCCATGAATCAAATACTATTCCTTATTACGTTGAGCATATTGTACATGAATGTGCACATCATGCCCTAAATATTATTAATGCAGATGACTATATTGTGGAAAACGATCCTGATGAAAGATTCAGTGCTCCTTTCCGTGAAGATAAAAGGCCAATGATAGGAATATTTCATGCCTTGTTTGTTCTCAGTCGTATAGCTCAGTCGCTTTCCAAGTTCGTTACTTCTTACAGCGGACCATATGAAATTGAGTTTTCTGAACGCCTCGATAACGCATTAATTAAATATCAGCAAACGGTCGAAATAGTCCAAGAGCATGCAAAGCTGACACCAAAAGGAAGAGAACTTCTTGATGGAATAAAAAAAGTAATGAAGGATGTCGGTGCTATATATGAAAACTGATTTCTGGAAGTTGAGGTCGTCAGAAGCTATCTATATTCTTTCATCTCGTGTATTTGTCGCAGTCATAACGCTACATTTACTCAGTAATGACAGTATTTGGCTGTCCTCGGCTTTCCTTTTCACTTACTTTATGATCAAAAGTCTAGCTGGAGTTTTACTGTCCCACCGCTTTGAATCTTCCTCGAAGAAGCACTTGCTGATGATGCTGACTAGCTTTTTTATTTTCATAGTTTTGTTATCAACTATCAGCATACCTTCTCTGGGATTTAGCAGTAAAATAATCCTCCCAGTTGCTGCAGGAATAGGATTTATTGACTCCTTTTATGCATCAGTAGTGAACGCCTTTATCCCTGATGTTGTTGAAAAAAATGACATTGATGATGCTTTTAGGAAAACGTTTCTGATGCAGGCATCTGTGGATCTGTTTGGTACGGCGCTTGGAATGACAGGTTATACTTTACTGCGATTGACCTCTATTTTCTGGATTATACTAGTTGGTGCATGTATTGCTTTGCTGATACAAAAATTTATTTTTCATAAAGGGTATGGTCAGGTAATATTTTCTAAAAATAAGAAAAGTAACATAGTAAATAGTTTATCCATTTTCTTTCATTACCGATTTGAACCATGGTGGGCATTATTATCTTTGATTATAAACTTTTTTCTGGTTCCTTTTTCCTCGTTTGTTATTCCTTATGTAATTATAAAAATTTCGACTGAAAGCCC
>NZ_JAQRFJ010000133.1:0-2356 GCF_028599065.1 Xenorhabdus sp. PR6a
TTTTGCCTTAGAGAAAACCACCGGAAAAGTTCGGCAATAACTACGTACATCAGATTCTAATTCCCTAAAAATAGCGTTTGTCATATCCATTCCTTATATAGAAAAAGTCGCTCACCTAAAAATATCATAAGCATTCAAATGTATTTTCCAAAGTAATTAAGCAGTCAAAAATAGGATGTGATTTATTCTTCCATATAAAAAGTTAAAACTGCCGTTTTTAAACGGTGACCTTAAGCGTAAATATTTTGACATATACGCGTTTATACAGAGAACGGTTTTACGACTTTCAGTCGTCAGTTCTAGCTGCGCTAACCACCGACTTTAGTCGGTGATAATTAAATTTTAACAAGCAAAAAAATATATGGTCACCTACTTTTACTCAGTTGGTGTCCATATGAAGAATTTAGATACCTTTTATATGTCCGTCTTCTAACTTAACTACTCTATCTGCCACTCCAAAGTAAGAGTCATCATGAGTAATAACAATAACAGTTTTGCCACGCGCCTTTAATTCAGGCAATAACTCTGTATAAAAAATATTTTTAAAAATAGGATCCTGATCTGCCGCCCATTCATCAAATATATAAACAGGACGATCTTCTAAATATGCAGATACTAAAGCTAATCTTTTACGCTGGCCAGTAGATATATTTATGGTAGAAAATTTTCCATCTAATACTTTGACTTTATGATCCATATTTAATTTCTGAATATAGTGAGAAGCTTTATCAGTAATATGTGAATCTACAGTAAGTAATTCTTCAAACAAGTGAAAATCAGAAAAAACGGCAGAGAAAAACTGTCGATAATACTCATTGTTAGATTCATTCATTTCTACACCATTTAATACAATAGCGCCAGAATCGCACTGAAACAAACCAACCAACAACATTGCCAAAGTAGTTTTACCGCTGCCATTACCTCCTATAATAAAAACAATTTCTTCATGGTGTATTTTAAGGTTTAATGGCCCAAGAATGAATTGGCTATCTTCCTTATCACTCGAATAGTGATGAACAACATCTTGTAATTCAAGTAATACTTTGTTTTTCTTTCTTTCCAAGAAAGGGCTAGGCTTATCAGGGCATATAAGCTGAGATTCCTGCAAATCCTTATCTAGTTGTCGCATCCTTTTCAAAGATACTTCTGCCGTGCGTAATTCGGGTATAGCTCCCATGACTTCACCAATAGGGCCAACTAAAAAGAGCATAACCAAGACTACCGTAACAAGAACACTTGGTTCAGACGGCCACCAAATGGGAACCACAAAAACCATAAAGCCAATTATTACGTAAAACATAGTATCTGCTGAATTTATTAACCATGCCCACCTAGCATGACTCTTTATAAAAATTTTTCTTAAATTTTCAGCACCATGCATAATAACTTGATTAACAAATAATTTACCACGATTGGTATTTAACTGCAGTTCCTTACTTCCTCTTATTAGGCTTTGAAAATTTAGGTAAATATTATCTATCTGTTCTCTAACCTTATCCATCATCTGAGAAGGATTTTTCTCTAAAATGTGAAATCCATACATCAGTGCGGCGAAACAGATTGTCAGGACTAAAAATAACACCCAAGATACCCAAGCCAAATAGCTAAGACAAGCCACAATAAGAATGGTATTACCAAATATTATTGGCGCAAATTTACATGACTCTGAAAATACATCAATATCTTTGGTTAAAACAGCTAACAGACCATGATGTCCAAGCTCTTGCTGCTTTTTAAATGGTGTTCGTAGTAATTTATTACTAAGACTGATACGTAGTGACAATATTGCAGATTGAGTCAAATGTAGTAACGCAATCTCTGCAGCAGTTTTACTAAAAAAATAGACTAAACATAATATAAAAAAAATATGAAAAAGAATAATCAAGAGACTCAATTGCTTTGCTCACCAGACCAACCAATGAGGCTGCCGCCCCCCCAGCTATTAATGCGCTTACCATAGAAAAACACAGCAATTTCCAAGAGTGTGCAAAAAGATACCTAATTAAATTCATAATATTCCATTCTCATTATTAGCACGCCATCAATATCAGGATAAAGCATCAAGTCCTGTCTAATCAGATTACATTCCGCAACTGAAACGATTCAATAAGCAAACTTAAACCATTTAATAAATAATGTATATACGATAGACATAACTTGCACTGAAATTTGTATACACAAATTACCATAAGTAATCATAGAGCAATATAATCGCCTTAAGTAAAGAGACTTATATTTCAAAAAAATAACATTTAACGCAAAAATTGACAAGAGGCATTTAAAAACAAAACTCCTTACTAAAAACATATAACATACAAAATTAATGCATAAATAATAGTTACTAGATAAATTAAAG
>NZ_JAQRFJ010000134.1:0-2331 GCF_028599065.1 Xenorhabdus sp. PR6a
GCTGCAATAAGGCCGGATATAGAGCTGCAACCTACCGTCGATGTCAACGTGATTTTTGTCTTGCAAACGGGATGCGTTCATATAGGTGACATGACCATTCAGTATAATTCTCCTACACCAGAAGAACGCCGCTCTATCCTTTCCGAGTATGGCGAACCTTATGATCGCCTTGTCCGCGAAAAGGAGCGCCATCACATTACCTCTATTTCCAGAACGTCAGCATGGAAATTGGAAAATGAAGGGCGCTTCCCCGCCCGTAAGCCATTAGGCCGCAATTCTTGTGCTTGGTTGCTCAGTGATTTGTTGCACTGGGTACATAATCCGCCAATCGTAGAAAATATAAATAATCCGTATAGCCGCAAACCTACCAATTAAAAAAATAACATCATGAAAAAAAATTAACTGCCTTAATTGGCAGTGATCAAACTCACTCTAAAAATAGCCTGATTTTTGGCATAAAGGGATGTGATGGTAGATATTAGCTATAGAAATTATTTGAAATTAAGTAACCATCAATTTGAGAAACAACCCTCTTTAAGAGGGTTAGTTGATTATTATTCAGATGATGCTTTAGTTTTACGCTGGCGGCGTTTGATTTCGCCTGACATAGCCGAAATGATGAATTGCGCGGTGCTTTCGCCTTCTTCTTTAAATTTTTCCATTGAATCAACAAGCTCATGTGGTACACGGGCTTCTAACTTTTTTGATTTTGCGTTTACTGCTTTCGTTGCCATATCTGTATCCATTAGTAGTTGGTGGCTGACAGTATACGCAAAAAATATTCATAAAAAAGAATTGACGTGGCTGACACTTAAAAATACGATAGTGGCTGACACCTTGAGCTATTCAGTGAATAAAAACAACAACGCCCCGAAGTGCAGCAACACTATCGAGGCGTCTAACCACAACATTATCGGAGCTAATGCTATGGCTGACACACAGTCTAACCAAACTCGCCTTAAATTTACATGCCTAATTGCAGCAAGCAATCAACGGCTGGTGGATATTCACCCGGTGCGCCTTATCTCCGTTCAGGGGGTAAGCCATGTTTAAGATCATTGTCACTACGACCAATCAGCATACAGGCGAGATAAAAAAAGAAACTATTCGCTACAAATACAAGACCTTGCGCGGTGCGGAGAACGCCGCCAAAAATATTCTCAGTGTTTGTATGCCAGATGGTGAAACCGTTGATACTGAAATAGTCAGCGTGTACGAGCGTAGATCGCCTATATCACTGGATCAAGCCATGCACAATACAAGGCTGGCGACCTCTTTATTTTACGTCATTCTTGAAAAAGCCAAGTCAGAATGTTCCATCGATTTAAATAACCTGATTGCGTTGGCCTGTGATATCAATCAGGAAGTCTACCATGCGCTTCAAGCGACTGTTTATGAGGAATAAGCCATGAGTCAATCATCTGCATATGGATATAACAGCCGTAAAAATAATGAAGAAATCCGCCCAATAGACGTTATCCATACCGTGAAAAAATCCGCCATGAATCATTGGCAAAGTCTGTTGCCAGCCTGTGGCGTTGACGTTCCGGCAAAGGGGAAGCATGGCGTTTGCCCGATATGTGGGGGAACTGACCGCTTTCACTTCATCGACGATCACGGTAATGGCGACTGGCATTGTCGCCAGTGTGATGAGCCGAATCATGGCGACGGGCTGGATTTGGTGGCAAGGGCTAAAGGGATTACTGTCTTTGAAGCCGCTAAATTAGTTTCGGGTGCGCTGGCTCTGCCTTTGTCGGAATCTAAGCCTGCCAGAAAAGAGGCTCCCAAATCAGAGGCTCCCTCAATAATCGAGAAAGTGAACAGGCTCTTGGTTCGAGCCACATTTGGGCAATCCGGCTATCTGGCGAAAAAGGGGCTGCAATACCCCAAACAACGGTTATTGAAAGAGGGAATTTTATTACTGATCACCCAAACACTGAACGGCACTATCACGGGTGCACAAACCATTAAGCCCAATGGTGAAAAGCGCCTTGTTGCAGGCTCACAGAAAAAGGGGAGTGTTATCCCCGTATCTGAGATAACCGGCACACCGGACACGTGCATCATTACCGAGGGTTATGCGAAAGCCTTAACGGTCAGTCAGTTACATGAGGGTGTGGTACTGGCGGCACTGGATGAAGGTAACTTACCTAACGTGGCCGAACAGGTTAGGGAACGGTGGCCAGACGCGAAAATCATTCTTGCGGCCGATAACGATTGGCATGAACCGGGAGCGCTGGACAAAAACGGCAAACCCAAGAAGAACGTCGGCAAGATAGCGGCAGAGAAGACCGCCAAAGCGATTAATGGCTGGGTAATGCTACCCCCGAC
>NZ_JAQRFJ010000135.1:0-2311 GCF_028599065.1 Xenorhabdus sp. PR6a
CTTTTCGGTTGGTTATTCTGCTTAAGACACTATTTAACATCATGAAAAATGATAAAAAAGCCCCTGACATTCAGAGGCTAAACTTGCAAAAACATGAGGACGAAATACTTACAAAATCTTACACTTTATAAATGGAAGTATTGGAGGATTTGACTCCACCATTTTTTAGTTTTTGTCGGTATTTCATATTCTTCTTGACAATTTCCTCCTGATATATAAAAAGAGGAAGAATCATACTCATTTGTAAATTCTATTTCAGGTAGAACATGTTCACCAGCCAAAAGATCTGTGTTACTACGAATACAGAATGGTGAGCTTTGTCCAATGTAATTATAGTTTTTATCATAAAGAACAATATATTCTGGGCGATAATTAAAAAACCATGAATATATACCTATAATATTTGTCGGCAACACATAATAATATCTCACCATGTAATCTTCATTATGCATTTCGAATTTCCTTGGGAACACTGTAAATGTTACATGTGATAAAAAAAACCACCATAAAAAAAACATGGAAATTAAAGCTAATTTTATGTATTTAAATGGCTTCATATAACACCTTAAAATGTTCTGGCGGATCCATCCAATATACATCCGAGAAAACAATGAAATCACCACCTGAGTGATGTTTATTTTGCCACTCTCTGAAATCTTTGTTAAATACAGGAACATATCCTTTATAGAGATTATATAACTCTCTCCATTTTTTTTCTTGGTATAGAGGCATGTATTTTCTAATCTCACTAGGTGTGAGCATACCTTCTCTACTCCAAATTCCTAATAATTCATAATCTCCAGAAAAATCATAGGAATCTTTAATATAAAAACCTATTTGATCAACGTAAAATATTTTTCTACTCCCAGATAAATTATAACATCCTCGTATACAAAGTTCCAAATTACCCGCTCCGATAGCTCCTTTAAAATCATCGTTAGTATCAAACTTATCTCCAAAGCTAAGAGCATTAATTTGACTGGTATAATCTATGTTAATTATATCATCACCATATCCTATGTATATTAAATCTCTGTCAGGGTTTAGTTTTTTATTTCTTTTTAGTAATGAATCAAAAAGCCTTTTGTTAGTGCTTTTGTTCTCAAGTCTATTATCAATCAATTCAATCATGGCATCTTGTGTACGTTCATATCTTAACGCCCAATCCATTTTCACAATTGAATCATTATATCTTTCTTTAGGTATATTTATTGCCTCACCTAACATATACTGCCTTTTTACATCTTCTTCCATCTTAAATTCAGCGCTAGTATTAAACCAATGATTCATCAATGCTGCTGCCGTAGACCATCCCATTTTATTAGCCATGATACCGGGAATATCTCTGAGGGATAATTCATCAAACTCGATTACGGTAGTTGCACCACCTTTAACAGTTTTTGTTTTTAAAATACTCATTCCTTCACCCCTCTTTTTGTTTGGTACAGATATTCAACTTCAATTTCTTCTTTTTCTCTCGAATTGATAGATTCAGTGATACCAGATTCTTTCGAAATTCCTTTTATTTCCCTTTTTGCCGTTTTGATACCATAAGCGACATTACAACAAGTATCTCCGGTAGCTCCATTTTTCAACATGAATTTATGACTAAATAAGGCTTCTACTGCCGTTTCAAGTGGCTTAATTAACGACGAAAATCCAGACAAAAGCGGTCTTTCCTCTTCACGTCCCTGCAATTGCGATATCGCGTAACCCGTTGTCCCTGCCGCGCGATGCGTGAATGATATCGACTTATAATCAAGCTGTACCGTTTCATACGGGATCTGGTCATTGTCATCTATCGAATGCGGATAGTGACAGGAAAAATCAACAATGGTTGCGCCTGTCAGTTTGATTTCGTAAAAGAATTCGAGTTGTCCGGCGAGGTTTACGCGGTAACACTTAAAAAGGGCATCCAGCAGCTCGTTCTTGTCTATTGCTAACCCCAACAACGGGGAAGATTTATCAATGGGTTTGATAAAGCTGACCGGGAGATGATTGACGTTCTGATCGCGTGTCATTCCATGTCTGATATGTAATACCTGTATTTCATCTTCCCGCCCGGCCTGATAGCGGTTGCCGATAGATTCGGGGGTTGAACAGCCCGCCGAGATTAAGCCTTGTTTCTTGCCCTTTAACGACAAGTAAATAAGATATGACATTCCTGTCTCCTGTCATCTGATTTTCAATGGATGCTCATTACAGCATCAATTAAACAGGATATAACAGTGATGCTTATCTATTCCAGCGTGAATAAAAGATCACCAGCAAAATTGTGATTAACCTATCTTCTTAAATAAAATCAGATAAT
>NZ_JAQRFJ010000136.1:0-2266 GCF_028599065.1 Xenorhabdus sp. PR6a
ACAATGGCCGTCTGGTGGAAAAAACCGAACAACGTGACGGATTCCGCCCGCAGGTCTGGCGCTACCGCTGGGACACCCAAAACCAGCTTACCCACTGTGAAACCCCGGACGGCTCACGCTGGCACTATGCCTATGATCCGTTTGGCCGAAGGATCCGGAAACTCAAGGTTCACGACGGAAAGCTGACGGCGACCAACCTGCAACGGTGGTTAAATGGCCGGCCGGATCTGACGCCCCGCGCCACGGCCATTTACGGGCAGGAATACCTGTGGAGCGGTGACCAGCTTATCGAAGAAACGCCGGTTTACGCCGACGGTTCGCTGGCGCTGGACAGCCGCGTGCGCTGGCTGTACGAGCCGGGGGCACTGACGCCCTCCGCGCGCGTTGAAAAAGGTAAGCTGCATTATATTGTCAGCGACCATCAGGGCACCGTGCGCGAAATGTTGAATGAGCAGGGCGTGCTGATCTGGGCGCAGCGGTTGAAGACGTGGGGAAAAGCCGAGAAATCGCAGGTAATTGCGTCGAATAACCCGGATTATCATGTGGGGTGCAATTTCAGGTTCTTAGGTCAATTTGAAGACGAAGAGAGCGGTTTATTCTATAATTTTCATCGCTATTACTCCCCGGAGACGGCGCAGTATATTTCGCCCGATCCGTTGAACTTAGCGGGTGGGGTGAATCCTTATGGGTATGTCCATAATCCGGTAGGTTGGGTTGATCCTTGGGGATTGGCGGGTGAAGATTGTGATAAGTCCCTTAAATTATCTTCACCAAACCCAGTTCCTAAAAGCGTTAGGGGAGAATATGAAGATATAATCACAGGAAAAGGTACTCCAAGGGTACATAAAGATACTGGGATTCAAAAAACCCTAGAAGATAGAAAAGGAAAAACGAATAAATTCTGGATCGGAGCTAAAGAATGGCAAGTAGTTCATTCAGGAAAAGGGCTTGACCCACACCATCGCATACTAGAACAAACATTACCGAATGGTCAAAAAATATATGGATATGTACTAAATCATGATTACGAAAAAGTCTATAAATTTCCGAGTCCTTGGTACCCCGATGGTGGTAAATCTCCAGGGCACAAGCCAATGAAATGATAAACATTAAATTATTCAACAGGAATGTCAATACTATGACCCACAGTAAATATTGCATATATATTAATGAAGTAGAATGTGCTATAGCCGATGATATTGACTTTTTTCACCTGAGTAATCATGAAAGAAATCATTTCGGTTTGATTCTATTAAGATCAAAAAAAATAAAGGTTCAGAAGAGTGTCAAAGTAAAAAAAGAAGACACCATTACTATATCCTATTATATCAATGGGGTATGTGTATTTGAATTTGATGGTCATATAATAGACAAAGAAAATACTCTTACAAACAGTCAAGAGTTTTCATTCGTAATAAAAACTTCTGATGAGCCACCTCTTACCATTATTGCTATTTTAAAAGAGTGGGTTAAAGGAAATGATTTTATCTACTGGAAAAATAACAAATGCTTAGAAGCAAAAAATCTATGGTTAACCGCATGTTTATACTGGCAGCAACTTTTCCCACCAAAACCTAATAAAATACTTAATGTCTCACTAACCTTAGAAGGCATCAATAATTATCTTGACTTCTTTTGCATGCTTGGAGAAGCATTCTGGGGTAAAAGAGGATATATAGGTAGAGATTTTCACGGGTTTGATGATTTATTGGGTGATCTTAGCTATGAAAAATCAGAAATTAATATTTATATTGAAAATATGAATAAATTAAAAATTTTTTTAGAAAGAATTAGTCCTCCTGATTGCAATTACTATGATACCTTCATGGCAATTTTAGCAGATAGAAAATGTAATATTCACAAAATATAATTTTGTTAATTAGTTTTAAAGCCGGAAAGATCCCCGTGATCTTCCGGCTTCACGACTGTGAACGGAACGGATTAAATAGTTCTTAATAAGCTGATGTTAAAATGAAAAATATCCTTAAAAAGTATAATATTTCTGGGGTTGTCACTAAGATCCCATTGGATTATTGGGCGGGTTTAACCCATATGGCTATGTCGATAATCCGGTCAATTTTATTGATCCTTTTGGGCTGGCAAAATGTCATTTAGACAATCCGAAGAAAAAAGTAAATAGTGCAGATGTAGGCGATTTTGTTAGAACACCAACCTCATCACCCAGATGATTTTACCAAAATAAAAGGTGGTAATTATAAGAATAAGAATACAAGTGAAATTTGGAGTAAAAGTAATACTACACATA
>NZ_JAQRFJ010000137.1:0-2231 GCF_028599065.1 Xenorhabdus sp. PR6a
TTCGCATCTAGCAGGGTTTAGCTATCTCATGACAGCCGTTTTGTTGGGGATTCCCACTATGGTATTAACACAAATAAGTGGTCAGAGTGTTATCGATAATGTAAGAAATTTTAGGCCTACGATTATAGCCACATTCTCTGAAACATGGGCTGAACTTAAAGAATTTAGTTTGTTACATAATGAATTGAATTTCTTGCTTAGATGTTATAATACAGGTGATATGGTGCACGAATCTCACATGAAATATCTTATTCAGGCTGCACCAAAACTTCGCTTTTACAACGTGGAGGCCTATGAGTTTTGAATTACTCTTATTTCCAAGACGATATCAGTCAGTGAAAATATTATCAATAATTGGAATGTAGGAAAGCAGATCTAAATAGATTAGATATGGACACCGGCTTAATTCAAGGATGAATTAACTCAATATGCATGATGTATATCACAAAAAAGTAAATGACTTAATGCCATTTCATTGAAGGTGACTACACTGAAAGAGTTATATTTGACATGTTCTACTACATTAATCCTCTTGTTTCGGGTAGTGGACTGTTTATAGAATCCTCAATGGGTTAACCCATTGAGGATTCGCCATTTAAGATAATAAGAATAAACAGAATTGGCTCCGAGTTACCTATTGATTTTAGGTAAGCGTACGGGGAACCCCACCTAGCCAAGGCAAATCCACTGATTAAAATAGCCTCACTTCTTCTTATCATGGAAAAAGCCCACATGAGCCAATCCAGGTTTACTCAAGCCGAGTGGCGGGATATTTTTGAACAGCAGAAAAAATCTGAACTGACTGTCCCGCAGTTTTGCCAAAAAATCGGTGTGTCGACAACTCGGTTCTATCACCACCGCCAACGTGCCTCCCATCCACCGGAAAAGCCTTCTGGGCTGACTGCCTCGTCGGCTTTTATTAAAGTCAGCACCGCTCAGGAAAATCTATGGTCCCCACCTTTTTTGCAACACTGATTTTTGATTGATGTTGGCTTGCTTAAATCTATCCGGCGTCACTATGGGCAGGGATGCCCGCGCCTCGATGAGTTCCGCACCTGATAAGCCTAAAAATCCGCACGGCTTCAGAGAGCCATTTTTTATGTCAGGATTCTATCAGGTCGATAAGCCGTTCATGTCATCAATAATCAGTCTTCGCAAAACCAGATTGGGAACTGCTTTAATTAACGATTAACCTGCCAGTCAGACTGGCGGCGTCGTTACCTTTCGAACACCGTTTGCCGTGTTGTGATTGCCCAGGCTATCCGGGCTAATTTGTTGGCCAGCGCACAGGCCACAACATTTGAGTGCTTTCGCTCAAGCTGAGTCTTTACCTGTATTAGTGTGATTACCGAGGGAGACTGACGGACTAATTACTGAGGGACTTTGTCGTTCCAGTATACCCGTCTCCGCATAGAACGCTCAACTCATCATCATCGCTAAGCAGTAGCTAGCGATGATTTTGCTCTCTCTACTCGCAGGGCTACCGTGTTGAGCTTATGTCTCAGCCAGATACACCGAACCGTGGACTGGCTTATCTCTATCCCGTACTTTTTCCTGAGTTGGGCTGCGATTTGAACTTGGCCCAGATGAGGGTTTTCCAGCGAGAAGGCAATCACCGTTTCCTCCCGTTCTTTTGGCGTTCGGTTTTTGTGGTGATGGTCTGGATTGAGCGTGCGCTTTAACGCTAGCGGGCCTTTCTCCTTGAGTAGCCTGCGATTTTTATAGAGAGTTTCTCGTGAGCAGCCACTGAGGCGAGCCGCTTCAGAGACATTACCCAGTTTTTCTGCCAGGGCTATTGCATCCAGTTTTCTCTGGATTTCTAAGTCATACATCGTAGGCTGTGTCGGCTCTGTCACCTCAGATATCATCAGTTTTCGGCCAGCGAAGCAGGCAACGATGCTGCCATCATAATGCTTTCGAACTTCTATTTTCTGGTGAGTGATAGAGTGCCTCAGAGGCGAGTCAATCAGGTACATTTTGTTGTAGTAGCTGAACGTATGGTCACGGCGGATTTTCCGATAATCCTTCTGAACACAGACCGTATCGAGGTCAATATGCGCAGGAACAGGGGTTCTGTCGCATTAAGCGGTCATCAGGTAAGCTCCCCTGTTTTTGAGCGAGTCCAGAGCGATGTCCCTTATCCGAAAAGCGTTCAAACGTCTGCACTATCCTGTTGATATTATCGCCCAGTGTGTCCGCTGGTATCTGGCCTACGCCCTGAGCCTGCGCAA
>NZ_JAQRFJ010000138.1:0-2068 GCF_028599065.1 Xenorhabdus sp. PR6a
ATTGTATTAGTCCCGACTTGATCTGACAATTAGCCCTTGCAAGGTTGAGAGTTACCGGTTTTGATAAAGGTGTCCAAACTTCATACAAAACACGAGGTAACTCTCATGCTTTATACTAACAATCCTATTATCAAACACAAAGTCGGTTTGCTCAATTTAGCGGAAGAACTCGGCAATGTGTCAAAAGCCTGTAAAATAATGGGCGTTTCACGTGATACCTTTTATCGCTATCAGGAGCTTGCTGAAGAAGGCGGTATCGATAACCTTATCAATCAAAGCCGTCGAGTCCCTAACCTAAAAAACAGAGCGGATGAAGCGACAGAACGCGCCGTGGTTGAACATGCGGTTGAGTTCCCGGCACATGGGCAGCACAGAACCAGTAACGAGTTACGCCAAAAAGGCGTCTTTATCTCCGGCAGTGGCGTCCGCTCTATCTGGTTAAGTAACAACCTTGAAAACTTCGGTAAACGACTCAAGGCGCTTGAAGCCAAAGTGGCTCAAGAAGGGATTACGCTCAATGACGCACAAATAGCCGCCTTAGAGAAAAAAGCCCATGATGACGAAGCTTGCGGAGAAATAGAAACGGCCCACCCGGGCTATCTCGGCTCGCAAGACACGTTCTACGTCGGCAATCTTAAAGGCGTCGGGCGTATTTACCAACAAACGTTCGTAGACACTTACTCGAAGGTGGCGCATTGTAAACTGTACACCAGTAAAACGCCGATCACGGCAGCAGACCTGCTTAATGACTGCGTATTGCCATTCTATGGAGCACAACGGCTTCCCATGCTGAGAATACTCACTGACCGGGGAACCGAGTACTGTGGCCGTGTCGAGCATCATGATTATGAACTTTATTTGGCGATTAATGATATCGACCATACGAAAACCAAGGCGATGTCTCCACAAACAAATGGCATCTGCGAACGCTTCCATAAAACGATTTTGCAAGAGTTTTATCAGGTAACGTTCCGCAAGAAGCTTTATAGTGATCTGGACAGTCTTCAAGCGGATCTCGACAACTGGCTGTGGTACTACAATAATGAAAGGACGCATCAAGGAAAAATGTGTTGTGGGCGAACCCCCATGGAAACGTTACTGGATGGAAAACGCCTCTGGGCAGAAAAAAATCTGAACCAGATTTAACCTGACAGACACCTGTATAAATAACCGGTAACTGTCATATATGGACGTCCCGCAATATTCAACTTTTTTCGGTGGCTCAGTGCATGGCTAATTTCGGTTCACGGTCATATATCCGGCGTCTGGCAACCATTCAAATCTGCTGCGCCATGGTGAAGTCCGAACCTTGCCTCCTCATCAGGTCAACGGATTAAAAATCCTCGACAGTTTCAGGTTCTTGCAAGGCCGGATAACCGTTTAGCTCATCAACTGAAGTCAACTTTATTGAAAGTAAAACAAATTTATTTAGGCAAACGCCTTGCTCACCTGGAACACATCATTATTAACCATGATTGACCAGCATATTCTGGCGCATTTATTGGCATAAGCGACACACGCTTTATTAAACCCTCGCCGGTTAACCAAAGACTGCATCCAGTCACCCAGTGCATCGTGCCGTAACGCTCTGCGTTGTATGGCTGCTCTGGCGCCATGAATTAAAATACAGCGCAAGTATCGATTACCATTTTTGGTGATTTTACCTAATTGTGTTTTCCCGCCACTACTTGCTTGCCGGGGAACTAACCCTAGCCAGGCCGCTAATTGCCTGCCGTTATTGAATTGCTTCCCATCACCGGCATAAGCAATAAATGCCGAGGCGATGAGGGGGCCAATGCCGGGAATAGATTGCAATTGCTGCCACAGAGGTGTTTGTGATGATAGCGATTTGAGGGTTTCTTCTATTTCTTCTGTTTGTTGAATCAACTTCAGCCAGTCTTCATAGAGTTGTTTCAAAATGCTACGGGCAATCACCGTTAACCCATTACTCGCGTCCTCAAGGGCTTCATGTAGTGCTTGTCTCAGGGCAGCAGAGCGTTGCGGAAAAACAATACCATACTCTGCCGCCAGTCCTCTGATTTGGTTAGAGACAGCAACGCGTTTTTGA
>NZ_JAQRFJ010000139.1:0-2002 GCF_028599065.1 Xenorhabdus sp. PR6a
GGCCAGTCACCCGCCAGATGCAGTGTTTCCAATTTTTGCACCGCTTCCGTGATCGTGGGCGCGGTGCAAACGGTCAGTGTCCTTTCCCGTTGATACGTCCCCGGTGCCGGGCAATCCATCAGGCCCGTGACCTGAGCCGTAAAAACAGGGTGATGTGATGCAACGCCGGTATCATCCGGTACCGGTAAAAATATCGGGTTCATGGTGATTTCCTTGAGTGATTAAGTGAATGTCAGATAAAGAAAACACCCGCCCGATACCGGGAAGGTGTTTTTGCTTCCCCGGTCAGGCGCTTAAGAAAAACAGAAAAACGACAGCATTAATGGACTGAGTGATCAGTGATAATAGGTGTGCGCTGTTCGTCATGATAAAGTGAAAAGCCCGTCATGCCCCCTTTAATCCCAATGCCGCACGGATAGACTGAGTCTGCGGATGTTGCAACGCGTATTCCCGCAGGTCACAAAACCGCTCAGCAACCTCATCCTGCTTCATCAGCGCGGTCAGGTAACCCAATACAGTCAGGGTCACTATCAACCCGAAGATATCCGCTGACACTTCACCTTCAAAGTGCGTGATATCGACGTTGACAGTATACGTATCAGACCGTGTCGGCACCGCATAGGCGATTTTGTCTGATATTTTCCGGCACCGCCATTGATCACTGCGGTAATCCTCACAGAGCGTAGCTGCGGCTTTAATCACTGTGTGTTCCAGCAGCATTAATTCCAGCGGACTGGTACGCGGAAAGACGTCCGCGAAAGGGAACAATTCTGCCGCCGGTGTGGATGGCGCCGTTGTCATGGTTTCGTTTTGTTGCATGATGTACTCCGGATAAAACAACGGAGAACACCCCGCCCGACGGGAAAGGTGTTCCCCGTCTGGGTGATTGGCACATTGGCCAGCATGGATGAAGAAAAAACACCCGCCCAACTGACGGGAAGATGTTTTCAGCTCCCCGGTCAGGCGCTTACAGAGAAAATGTCAGCATAACAGGCTGACGAATTAATGATTTTTGTTATTTTGACTGCCGATAAAAAACGCACTGACCACCTCGTCAGAAACATGGGTATCCAGCGCCGTTTTTATCAGTGCGGCTTCCGCGTGTTGCGACGCATGTTTGCGCAATTGCCCGAAGCGGTGGGCATCCTCATTCGGGGTATCCACTGCGGCAATACGGACAAACACCGCCATCGTCACCGCCAGCCCGAACGCTTCCGCTGAGAGCGTGACATGCAGTTGCTGGTCAGGCAGCCACACGGGATACGTTTCCCGTTGCGTCGGCACCAGAAAGCTTAAGCCTTCTGACACCCTGCGGCTCTCCCAGTGTTCAGGCCGATAAACCTGACAAAACCTGGAGGCCGTATTGGCCAATAAAAATCCCAGAAACAGCCGCTCCAGCGGTGTCCTGCCGGGAAAGGTGGCTGACAGCGAGAGCGTGTCAAGCTGGACAAACTCATTGTTTGGCATCGTAGTGAACTCCTTAAAAAAAGACGGAGAACACCTGCCCGACGGGAAAGGTTCCCCGTCCGGGTGAATGGCCGCATGGCCATCAATGATTAAGAAACCTTCATCGCCATCAGGACTGACGATATCTGCTTCCAAAGGTGCGCAGATGTACCACACATCGGTGTACTCCCTTGCAGGCTACAGGAGTGTTGTTGTCGCTGCCCGAAGGTGATCCTCACAAGCGACCGGATCATTAATAAGCCTTATCACGCTAATAAACGGAAATAATAAGGTCAATGCGTAATTCTTTTTCCGGCAGGGAAAAATAACGTTATTCCGTTTCATTATTCTGATAGTAAACCTGCCGGATATAACGCCCCCGTCCATCTCCATGCCCCAAATCCATCGACACCAGCGCCAGCGCTTCCCGCTCACTGAAGCCCTGTGCTTTGTAATGTTCCCCTGATTGCTGTGCAAAATGGTAACGCATACTGTGCGGCGCTTGCTGACCCACCAGTCCGGCACGTCTGACCACGTAACGGTAACGGTCTATCGC
>NZ_JAQRFJ010000014.1:0-74333 GCF_028599065.1 Xenorhabdus sp. PR6a
TATCCCACTGAGAAAAGGACGATATGCCCTCAGCCATTTAATTTTAGCATTGCCATAGGTTTCAATATCTTGCCAACCTTCAGCCCCCGCCATAATGGCGCTGATAACAAGAAAAATGACATCAATCAGATCATGCTTACGATTGGTTTCGGAGCGGATTTCTTTAACAACGGATAAGTGTTCCATCAGTGTCATGAGCAGGGCAGCCAGCAAGAAATAATCGTTATTAGATCATGACATTAGGTTTCATTCAAGAGATGAACCCAAAAGTATGCTCGCGCTCTGGGCCGGAGCAACCAATGTGTCCGCTTTCCAGCTTGGGATTACTTTAGCGCCCTTATTGGGTGGATTAGCCATAAAAGCAGGTTATGGGTTACCTTCAATTGGTTGGGTCAGTGCGCTATTAGCGATGGTAGCTCTGATTCCAATCCTGCTTGATGCCCATTTACACAAGAAAAAATATTAAGTGTAATTAACTTATATCGGGATTATCACTCTTGCGGAATAAAATCCTTTAATTGCTTATCATTAAGTATGCTGTTGTGAGTTTGTTACCATAATCTGAACTTAGACTTTTCTTCCCATTAAGTTCGTATTTAAAAATAGAACACAGCAGCATATTCTTTATCACCCTCCGGATCAGAAAAAACTCACCTTGTGTGAAATAAAAAACTCATCCTCATCTCCATAAAAAACAAAAAATCATAAATTCAATTAGTTAAAGAAAACATAAAAGTCAACAAATAAAAATTGTTCATTACAAATCGTTATTAGATATGTCCTGTAGTTATAAACTTGTTGAATTAATGTTAGATGCCAAATACCCTTCAGGCAAAATCGGATAACTAACCAAACCGTTCATTTATATTTTCATAAGGTTTTATTTCATCAGTAAAAATAGTCATAAACAAAATAGAATATTACATAGAGAAACTCTAAATCCTCGGTCAAATGTAGGAGCTACTGTATGCAGCTTTTTCTCAAGGCATTAAAAGAATCTGGATTACAATTTTCTGTTTCTCCTGAATTATATAAACAAGAAAATGAAAATACAGAAATAGAAATTCCTCAATTAACACAACAGATTAAGGATATACTCAATAATGTATTACCCTTAAATTCCCCTATTCCAATAACAACACATGTGGAAGTCACTGAAACAGAAGACTTTCCATTAACTGATATTCAATATGCTTATTTGATTGGGCGTAATCCTGGGCTAGAGCTGGGAGGATTGACAAGCTGCCTATATACCGAATGGGATATAAAATCTTTAGATATCGCATTATTAAATCAGGCCCTGAATAAGATTATTGAGTACCACCCCATGTTACGGGCAACGTTATCTTCGGACGGTCAGCAAAAGATTTTACCTATGCCATTAACCTATACCATTTCTATTCAGGATGGCAGGGCATGGTCAGATTCAGAAAAAGATAAAATGCTGGCAATATTTAGTCAGGAAATGGAAACGCAATTATTACCTATGGATAAAGCGCCCACATTTGATATACGGGTAACCCTACTTAATAATGATATTACCCGCCTGCATATTTATTTCGACTTGATGTTTGTCGATATTCATAGTGTCCGGTTGGTATTACGTGACTGGTGGAAAATTTATCAGGGTCATAAACTGTCTGTTTTACCTGATAACAGCAGTTTCCACCGTTATATTAAATCAGAACGTTATTTACAGGGACAACCGCAGGGGCTGCGTGATAAAACCTATTGGGAGAAACAGTTAGGTAGTTTACCTCAACCACCCGAATTACCGTTAAAAAATGCGCCAGAGATCATTTCTCCGCCTGTATTTAAACGTTACAGCCGAAAAATCTCTGCTGAAACATTATTCGCTCTGCGGAAAAAAGCGGAATTACGCCAGCTCACGTTGGAAACCGTGCTTCTCGGTCTGTACGCAGAAGTGCTGCGTCAATGGTCGAAACGTCAAACGTTTACCCTGACAATCACGCAATTTGGCCGCCGCCCCTATTTTGCTGGCATTGAAAATATGGTCGGCAACTTCCTGCACCGCTGTTATTGGGCGTCGGGGGAACCGGAGAAGAAAGCCTCTATGATCGTTTAGTGCAGATCCAGACTGATCTGATGCTGAATCGCTGGCACTGTTCCCATAATGGTGTTCAGGTTCTGCGGGAGTTGACCCGCCGGAATCATGGTAACCGGGCAGCCACCGCACCGGTTGTCTTTAGCAATACTCTGACAGCGGATTTGGACAACGTAGTCACCGATACCGGTTGGACGGAAGCGACCCAAGTTTATAGCAGTAACCAAACCCCGCAAGTCTGGCTAGAGAACCAGGTTGTCCGGGTTGATGATCTTGTCCAGATTAACTGGAACACCGTCAATGAGTTATTCCCTGACGGCATGGTGGAAGCCATGTTGGATGCGTATATGGCGCTGCTGGCGACGTGTGCCGAAGAGGATTCCGTCTGGGATGAAAACATCCCCTTGGTGCCATTGCCGGACTCAGATCGGATAGAGCGGGCACAAGCCAACGCAACGGATACCGAATTTGATCTCAAACCCCTGCATGAAATGGTGTTACAGGCCGCCGCCAAATTCCCTCATTCCATTGCGCTGATTCAGGGTGACAAGCAGGTCACCTACGCAGAAATGGTCAGTAAAGCTGATGCCGTAGCACAACAACTGCGAGCCTCCGTTCAAATCGATGCCAGTGATATTGTCGCGGTTTCCCTGCCACAAAGCCCGGCGTTGGTCATCGGGTTACTGGGCGTGCTGATGTCAGGAGCGGCCTACGTCGCCATTGATCCCCAGCTTCCTGCTGAACGCCGGATGAGTTTACTCCGCCGCTGTTCAGCCAAGGGAATTGTCACTGACAGCACGGTTTTTGCCCATGATGAATTCCCTCATTTACTCCGTATCAATCTGGATGAGTGTCCGGTGTCCGGCGCGAGGGATACAGAACAAGCGACCATGTCATCCATTCAGGGATTGGATGATCTGGCCTATGTCATCTTTACCTCTGGCTCCACCGGAGAACCGAAAGGCGTCATGGCTTCCCACCGTAATGCCGCCAATACGGTGGTTGATATTAATCACAAATTCCGCGTCACCGAAAAAGATGCCGTGTTGTCGGTCGCACCGGCCGGATTTGATTTGTCCGTTTATGACTATTTCGGGCTATTGAGCGTGGGCGGAAAAGTGGTTTTTTCCCTGCCTGAAACCGCCAATGATCCCAAAATCTGGTTAGATCTGCTGATCAAACATCACATTACTATCTGGGATAGTGTGCCGGCACCCGTGAAAATATTGGTAGACAGAAATGGTTCCGCCCTGTCTGAAAGCCCCTTAAGGTTAATCCTGATGAGCGGGGACTGGATACCAGTCGATCTACCGGAACGTATTCGGGAGAGTCTGCCAGAGACGGCGATTATCAGCCTTGGCGGAGCGACTGAAGGCTCTATCTGGTCGATCCATTATCCCATTGAAGAAATTGATAAAAACTGGAAAAGCATTCCTTATGGCAAGCCGCTGGCAAATCAAAGGTTCCATGTTTTGAATAATTGGCTCCTTCCCTGCCCCAAATGGGTGACCGGAGAGCTTTATATTGGCGGCGACGGCGTGACCCAAGGTTATCTGGGCGACGCAGAAAAAACTGCACTGCGCTTTATTACCCATCCGGTGACGGGCGAACGGCTGTACCGAACCGGCGATTTAGGGCGATATATTGCCGGAGGTTTGATCGAAATTTTAGGACGTGAAGATAATCAGGTAAAAATCAATGGCTACCGTATTGAATTAGGTGAAATTGAGGCCTGCCTCCTGACCCATGAAAACGCCAGCCATGTTGTCATTGATGCCCCGGTTCATGCCAAAACCGGCCAACGGCATATTGTTTCCTATATTGTGCCCGAAGCACCAGAAACACTGGCTGATCCGGCGCATTTTCAGGAGCAGCTACGGGAGATTGCCCGCAAAACATTGCCCTCTTACATGGTGCCCAGTTATTACCTCTTATTGCCGCATATGCCATTAACCAGTAATGGAAAAATTGACCGTAAAGCACTGCCTGCCCCTTGGTCTGACAGCGAAGAACACGCTGATGCGCCGGTCAAGCCCGCGAATGAGATAGAAGCCAAGATCCTGAAACTCTGGCAGGCACAACTCCAGCATGATGATTTTGATGTCACCGATGGCTTTTTTGATATTGGCGGTGATTCACTGCACGCCGTGGGTTTACTGAGTGCACTGCGACAGGAATTTAATATTACGCCCGTTGGCGAGCAGGACATCATCGAAGGGCTGTTTATGAATGCCAATATTCAATCTTTCTCTCGCATCATCGAAACCCTTGTTCAATCTCAAGTGGTGAATGAGCTATGACCAAAACATACGATTATATCGTGGTCGGTGGCGGTTCCGCAGGCTGCGTGGCCGCATCACGCTTGTCCGAAAATAGCATGAAGTCGGTATTGCTGATTGAAGCAGGCTGCCAATCTGATGTACACGATCCGGCCAGTCCGCTCAGGGATGCGTCAAGACTGGTACTGGAAGGCTATAACTGGGATTACGAAGCCAATGTGCGCAATGATGAGCGGTTTACCGCCCTGATTGCGCCTCCCGTGCACGAACAAGGTAACCAGCAACAGGTTCGCAAACATAAAGAGCGCAAACCGTTTAATTATCGCGTGGGCAAAGTGCTGGGGGGTTCTTCCGCCGTCAACGGTGCCATTGCCCTGCGCGGATTTCCGAGCGATTTCGATCAATGGGCGCAAATGGGTTGCCCTAGTTGGTCTTGGCAGCAGGTTCTGCCGTG
This sequence comes from Xenorhabdus sp. PR6a, assembly GCF_028599065.1. Classification (NCBI taxonomy): domain Bacteria; kingdom Pseudomonadati; phylum Pseudomonadota; class Gammaproteobacteria; order Enterobacterales; family Morganellaceae; genus Xenorhabdus; species Xenorhabdus sp. PR6a. The sequence continues at coordinate 4,799 of NZ_JAQRFJ010000014.1, forward strand.
GTTTAAGCATCTGGAGAATGATACCGATTATCCCGGCGATAATATCCACGGTTCACAAGGGCCGATGTGTCTGCGCAGACCACCGCAGGGTGAGATCCATCCGCTGGATAGGGCCTTTGCCCGTGCCTGTGAACAGCTTGGTGTGCCTTATGCCAATGATCTCAATGTCGGGGAAGATCCCGCCGTCGGCCCTGTACCCGCCAATGTCATCAATGGTGCCGAAAGAGTCGATGTTTATCGTTCCTATCTTGAACCGAACCTGAGCAGGGAAAACCTGCACGTGATAACCGATGCCTTGGTCACGCAGATCATTTTTAACGGCACGGTTGCCGCCGGGGTAAAAATCATTCAGGCGGGAGAAGAGCGGGTTTATCAGGCCGGACAAATTGTTCTCTGCGCTGGCGCGATTGGCTCAGCCACCTTATTGCAGCGCTCAGGGGTAGGTGATCCAGAACATCTGGGCAGATTAGGTATTCCTGTGGTTGCATCCGTGCCCGCCGTTGGCAGAAATCTCACTGACCATGCCTCCGTGGTACTCTGGGCGCTCCCCAAAGCCGGTGTCTGTACCACCGGATTACCGTGGCGGCAAATTGCTGCCCGCATTAACAGCGGTTATGACGAAAACGTCGATGTACAAATTGGCTTGCTGAACAATGTTGCCAGCGACACCGTACCGGGGTTCAGAGATCGTGTGACTTATCCGATGTTAGTGGGCGCTTCCATGATGTTGATGCGTCCAGAGATGCGCGGGCAGGTCTTCATCCGTTCGGCCACCCCCACAGAATTACCCCAGATTGATCTGCCATTAACCCGAACCCCGTCAGATATCGCTCGTCTGGTCGGCGGAGTGCGTAAAATCTGGCAGGTTTTGCACCATCCAGAAGTGAATGTGTTCCTTGATGGCATCCAGTTTTGGTCTCACTCCATGATTAATAACAATGAAATCATGAACAGTGCCATCAAGAATCTGGTCAATCCGGGCTGGCACGCCTCTGGAACACTCAGAATGGGTCTCCGCAGTGATCCCGATAGCGCCACGCAGGAAGAGGGGCAGGTACATGGCATTACCGGCGTCACCGTTGCCGATGCGTCCCTGTTCCCCACCATTCCCTCCATGCCAACCAATCTGACCACCATTATGGTAGCTGAACGCATTGTCAGTTTCTTGATAGAAAGGGAAACAATAAAGAGAGAAGAAACAGGGCGGAGGCCAAATGGACACTAATTGCAGGCGGGTGATTTATGCCTTTCCACATGCCGGGGCAACCACCGCCGTTTATCGCCCCTGGCTTAATGATCTGATGGCAACTCAATCGGCGATCTTGCAGCCCGTTGCGATCCCCGGTCGTGGCGCTCTGGCGAAGGAGCCGGAACTGCATGATCTCGATTCACTGATTGAGCGATTGGCTGCCGATATCTGGGCGGATTGGCAACAAAAACAGGCGCTGGGTATCACGGAGTGGATCACCTTTGGCCACAGTTTTGGTGGGGTGCTGAGTCTCGCGGTGGGTCAGGCGCTAATAAGCAACTACGGCACTTCTCCCTTATTTGGCGTGATATCCAGCGCTGTTCCTCCTCATCGTCAACTCAACGATGAGCGGCATGAGTGGACAGATGAACAATTGATGCAGAAAACCAAACAGGATCAAGGAACACCCGACGCCATTTTGAACGAACCTGCGCTGATAAAACCCATCATCCGGCAACTGCGCAATGATTACCGGATACGCAGCCAATTTCCCCGGCTTGGCAATAGGCAGGTGAATTACCCGCTGGTGCTGATTTCCGCCACCCACGACAGGCATGTCACGTTGGCAGATATGGAAGCGTGGAAAGGTTACACCTCGAACGCTATTTCGCTTATCCATATCGAAGGGGATCACTTTGCTGTGTACCAACATTGGGATGTCATCAAACAAATACTGCTGAGTAAAACAAATACTGCTGAATAAAACAAAGGCTGACAAAGAATCTGGAGTGAATATGCGTATTGAGATTGATAGTTTTGATCATTACCGAAAATCCTGCCGTGAATTTCTTGCGCGGGAAATCGTGCCTGAACATCCAAAATGGGAAGAGAACGGGCTGGTTGAGCGATCCTTTTGGGGGAAATTAGGTCAGGCAGGATTGTTGGGCATGGCTGTCAGCCCTGAGTTCGGGGGACGGGGAAAAAATGATTATCGCTTCGCCGTGATCCTGACCGAAGAGCTGATCAAAGCCGGTGTCACTGTGCCGGGGATCGTTGCCCATAATGATGTGGTGACCAGCTATCTCTTTTCCCTCGCTAATGGGGAGCAGAAAAACCGGTGGCTGCCGGAATTGTGCAGCGGAAAAAGGGTCGTCGCCATTGCCATGACGGAACCCGGCGGAGGCTCCAATACCGCAGATATCAAAACCGTGGCGAAACGTCAGGGCGATTATTATCGAGTCAATGGCAGTAAAACTTACATTACCAACGGCATCAATGCGGATCTGATCGTCGTCGCGGTAAAAACCGACGAAGGAAAACAGGGTCAGGGGATCAGCCTGCTGGCCATCGAGCGGGATATGCCCGGATTCACGAGGGGAGCGCCATTAAAGAAAATTGGCTGGCATGGCAGCGACACGGCGGAACTCTTTTTTGATGATTGCAAGGTTCCCGTTACCAACCTGATTGGCCGTGAAAACCTCGGTAACTATTACTTTATGTCAGCCATGCCGCGCGAACGCCTCAGCATTTCAACCGTGGCGGTGGCCAGTGCGGAACAGATATTGCAGAGCACCCTCGACTATGTGAAAGCAAGGACGGCCTTCAATCAATCGATCGGCTCCTTTCAATACAACCGTTTTATGCTCGCGCAATTAGATACCGAAGTAAACATCGCCCGTATCTACCTTGATAACGCCGTTGATCGCTTTAACCAAGGGCTTTTCACTTTAGTCGATGCCGCCCGCATCAAGTTGTGGACAACCGAACTGCAAATGAAAGTGGCCGATCGTTGCCTGCAATTGCACGGTGGCTTGGGTTACCTGCGTGATTCCATTGCCGGCAAGAATTGGCTGAATAGCCGCGCCCAGACCATTTACGGTGGCACCAGTGAAGTACTGCAAGAAATCATCAGCAAATCAATGGGACTTTAAGCCGTGATCGTTGTTGGAGAGGATATAAGGGTTATGAATAAGCAAAACACTACGTCGTGTCTCATTCAATCAGTCAATGTCAGGCAATGGAATGCGATTATTCTCGATTGGGCGAATGTCGAAAACTGGGATATGAATACGGACGATGCCGCCTGTTTCTTTAATGTCGATCCGGCGGCGTTTTTTATTGCCTATCGTGGGAACCACCCCATTGCATCAATCTCGATGGTCAGTTATTCCGATTCTTATTCGTTCGGTGGCAATTTCATCATTCTGCCGGAATACCGCAACCATGTTTGTGCCGGCAGAATATGGCAATGGTCGATGGACTATGCCGGACACCGCACCATTGGCTGTGATGGTAACTGGGATAAAACGCAACTCTACGGAAAAAGAGGCTTTGCTATTCATTATCGCAATGTCCGGCTTTCCGGGATCATCAGGCAAAAAATCACCCCACCCGCCGGCGCCCTTCCGATCACGCCCGCCAATATTGATGAAGTCATTCAGTATGATGCGGAATGCACCGGCATTTATCGCGGGGCATTACTTGCCAATTGGTTCTGGGGAAAAGAACGTTATGGCTTTTGCACTTATTCCAGCACCGGGATTTCCGGCGTCATCGGCATCAGGCGATCACAAAATGGCTACCGAATCGGCCCTTTCTTCGCCGATAACGCCGACGTTGTTGAAACATTGGCCCTGACCGCATTCGCCCAGATCCCGGCGGGTTTACCGGTATCCGTTGATGTTCCCGAAACCGATAACAACGATTTTCTCCCACTGGCAAACGAATATGGGCTAAAGGGGCTTTTTAACACCTACAGAATGTACAAAGGCAATCTCATACCAAAGGGGCGGCTGGATAAGGTCAAAGCCATTGCGTCTTTGGAGTTGGGGTAATCATCATTAACAAAGATATTCCTATTGAGAGGTAATGTATGGCAAATGAAACACCGACCTTATTTGAATGGATGGGAGGCCGTGAGGTGCTGATGAAACTCATGAGTACCTTTTATGCCAAGGTCGAAAAAGATGAACTCCTTGCCCCGCTGTTTAAGAACATGAAATCCGATCATCCCGGCCATGTCGCCATGTGGTTGGAAGAAGTGCTCGGTGGGGAAAAACGTTATACCAACGAGCGTGGGGGCTTCAAAGTCATGTTGAGCCGCCACAGAGGCCGAAGCATTCAGCCGGAACAAAGAAAGAGATGGGTCGAGTTGCTCATGGAGTCAGCCGATGAAATCGGCCTACCCACTGATCCTGAATTTCGTGCCGCATTTGCCGGTTATATCGAATGGGGTTCGCGCCGGGCTGAAGCCAATTCTCAACCCAATGCCGCCCCTTCACGCCGCGAAACCGTACCCGAATGGGGCTGGGGAGAAGCGCCTCCGGGCACGCCCTGATCGTTACAGAAACGAAGAGATAGAGAGGTAAGCTCATGCTGTTGGCAATCAGTGACCTGCATGTATCTCATGCCACCAATAGGACCATAGTCGAATCGTTCAGGCCGGCCACGCCTGACGATTGGCTGCTGCTGGCAGGTGATATTGCAGAACAGGAGTCAGACTTTACTTGGGTTATCAGTACACTTTTCCAACGGTTTGCCCAAGTGGTCTGGACGCCGGGAAACCATGAACTCTGGTGCACACCCAAAGATCAATTAAAGTTGCCCGGCGTTCCACGCTATGAACATCTGGTCAATATCTGCCGACAGCATAATGTCCTCACCCCTGAAGATGAGTTTCGCCATTACCGCAGGGGGAATGGGACAACCGTGACCATTGCCCCTATTTTTACGCTATACGATTATTCATTCAGAAATGAGGCTGACTATACGGCGGAGCAGGCCATCGAACGCGCCCGGCGTTGTGGGGTCATTAGCTCTGACGAGTTCTTCCTGAAAACCTATCCCCACCGAAATATTGTCGATTGGTGTCGGGAACGTATCCACTATACCGAAAAACGCCTGAACGCCATTCCAGAAGGTGAAGATATCGTGCTGATCAGCCATTTCCCTCTCATCCGTAAGCCGCTCGAATCCTTACGCAACCGCGAATTTTCCATTTGGTGTGGCAGCGAAAAAACGCACCAGTGGGCATCAAAAACCGGGGTTCGTCTGGTGGTCTACGGACACTTGCACCTGCCTGATCTCGACTATATTCACGATGTTGCCCATTTGGAGGTCTCTTTGGGCTATCCGCGGGAATGGCAAGCGCATGGCAGGAAGTCTTATTTAGTGCCACTGGATGGATTACTGGAACACACGAACGAATATCACCCATCATCTATGCTGATAATAGGCTAATTTAGCGATGAAAAATGATGAAATCCTGCCACAGATAAAACCCCGGATTTTAATCGGGGCAACCGGGTCAGTGGATATCACCCTGCTGCCCAAATATCTTGCCGCCATTAAAGCAACCATCGACTGTACCTTGACGGTCTTGATGACCCAGCCTGCCACCACTTTTTTACCCGCCTCAACCGTTGCACTCTATGCCGATCGGGTGATTAGCGGAGAGATGCCACACGATTGGCCGACCGACAAACCTTCGCGCATTGTCGCGGATCATGATCTGATGGCGGTTTTACCCGCAACGGCTAACACACTGGCGACGGTTGCCTGTGGCGGCGCCCCCAATCGGTTAACGACGGTCATTCTGGCCTCAACATTTCCGGTGCTGTTTTTTCCGGTGATGGGCAGCGTCATGTGGGAAAAACCGGCGACACGTCGCAATATCAAGCAATTGCGGGATGATGGTTACCACGTCATTGAACCCAAGTGGCATGAAAATTTTGACGTTTCACTGCAACGAATGGTCGGACATCCTTCATTACCGGAGATTGAAACCGTCATTTTATTACTGAAACAACATTTACACTGAAACAACATTTACCCAAACATCTGCCAAAATAAATCCTGAGATTAATCGCCTCGTGGAAGAGTAATAGCCGTAAACTCTTCCTCGATTCAAATCTAAACTACATATCACTACAATGTGTTCTCTTTAAAAATTGCAGAACAAATATCTTTTAATATAGCATAAGTTTTATTTTCAACTATTTTGTTCTGGCAAGATAATTGGAAATAATCACCTTATATCCTATTTTATAACTATAAATCGGTAACTTATGTCACAAAATCTCATTCGTCCATTAAACAAACAGGATTATAAAACTCTGTCCTTAGCGTCTTTAGGCGGCGCGCTGGAATTTTACGATTTTATTATCTTTGTCTTTTTTGCTGTTGCCTTGGGAGAACTTTTTTTCCCGGCGGATATCCCGGAATGGCTCAGGCAATTACAGACATTTGGTATTTTTGCTGCGGGTTATCTGGCCCGGCCTCTAGGTGGGATCATCATGGCCCATTTTGGCGATCGGGCTGGGCGTAAGAAAATGTTTTCACTCAGTATCGTGATGATGGCCGTACCCACACTCGCCATCGGCATGTTGCCGACCTATAACACTATCGGCATGGCAGCGCCTGTGCTGCTGTTACTGATGCGGATCATGCAGGGCGCCGCGATTGGCGGAGAAGTGCCCGGCGCCTGGGTTTTTGTGGCAGAGCATGTGCCCCATAAACGCATCGGGCTTGCCTGTGGTATTTTGACCGCAGGATTGAGCATGGGGATTTTATTTGGTTCCCTCGTCGCCACCCTGATTACCTCTCTTTACCCCAAGCAAGAAGTGTTGGATTGGGCATGGCGCCTGCCATTTTTCCTGGGGGGAATTTTCGGCCTGTGCGCCATGTACCTGCGCCGCTGGCTGCATGAAACCCCGGTCTTCAAGGAAATGCAGGAACGTAAGGCATTGGCAGAAGAGCTGCCTCTCAAATCTGTCGTTTTCAACCACAAGCGCGCCATTTCAATTTCCATGCTGCTGACATGGCTGCTTTCTGCCGGCATTGTCGTCATTATCTTGATGACCCCAACCTATATGCAGACAGTATTTCATCTGGAACAATCACTGACTCTGCAAGCAAACAGTCTGGCCATCATCGCATTAGCGATCGGCTGTATCTGTGTAGGCTATTTATGCGATAAGTGGGGAGCCGGTATTGTACTGATTGTCGGTTGCCTTTTATTGGCTGCCGCCACCTGGTTTTTTTATCACAATATCAGCCACGAACCGCGCAAACTCTTTGGCGCTTATGCCCTCGTCGGGCTGGCGGTGGGCGTCATTAGCGCAACGCCTTTTGTCATGGTGAAGAGCTATCCGCCAGAAGTCAGGTTCAGTGGCATTTCATTTTCATATAATCTGGCTTATGCCATTTTTGGTGGGCTGACCCCGATCTTCGTCACTTTACTGCTGACCTATACCGTACTGGCACCCGCCTACTATATGATGACCTTATCGGCGGTGGGTCTTTTATTGGGATGTTACTTGCGGAAAAAATCTATCTAACAACGCAGAGGGGAGCACAGGATGAGCGTCATTCGCTCATCCTGTTGAAAAACGGTTAAGCGTGTTTCACTTCACCAATGGGCAGAACAGTGCGGCCATATTGTTCATTCAGCACTTCCGCCATTGCCAGATAGAAAGCACTCGCACCACAGATAATGCCTTCAAAACCCGCAAAGGTCAGAATATCGGCATTGCCGGTGATATTGCCCATTGCCAGCAATGCAAACAGCAGCGTCAGGCTGGCAAATACAAATTGCAGGACACGGTTGGCTTTCAACGTACCAAAGAACATAAACAGCGTGAAAATGCCCCACAGCGCAAGATAAACGCCAAGGAACTCCTGGCTGGTGGCTTCAGCCAGACCCATTTTTGGCAGGAAAAGCAATGCGATCAGGCTCAACCAGAACAAGCCGTAAGAAGTAAATGCGGTTGCCGCAAACGTGTTCCCTTTCTTGTACTCAAAGATGCCGGCCAGCACCTGAGCCAAACCACCATAAAAAATGCCCATGCTCAAAATCGCGGATGCCAATGGGAAAAAACCGGCATTGTGCAGATTCAACAAAATGGTTGTCATGCCAAAACCCATTAAACCCAATGGGCCTGGGTTCGCCAACTGATTAGAATGCATACTTCCCCTAGAAAATACAGAAATTATAAAAAGCGGCGAATCATAATGGGATGACATCAATGACACAATGGCCTGAGAAAAATTTTTTTATTAAATCTCAATTTTTTTTCAATTCCCCCCTTGATGATGAAATGAATGACCCCATCTAAGTCTCAACTACAGTTACTGCTGAATATTTCGGCATAAGCTGAAAAACAAAATGGGGAATTTCTGGCAAACCGAGCCATTGAAAAGAAAACATTCGTCCTCATATAGCTTAGTAACTTGACCGAATATATGAATTCTTTGTGGAGGCGTTTAGATGGGTAAAATTATTGGTATCGACTTGGGAACTACCAACTCTTGTGTAGCAATTATGGACGGCACAACCACGCGTGTGCTTGAAAACAGTGAAGGTGATCGTACTACACCTTCCATCATCGCGTATACTCAGGATGGTGAAACTCTGGTTGGTCAACCAGCTAAACGTCAGGCTGTTACTAACCCGCAAAACACGCTGTTCGCCATCAAACGTTTGATTGGCCGTCGTTTCCAAGACGAAGAAGTGCAGCGTGACGTCTCTATCATGCCATACAAAATCATGGCAGCGGATAACGGCGACGCATGGCTGGAAGTGAAAGGCCAAAAAATCGCACCACCACAGGTTTCTGCTGAAGTTCTGAAGAAAATGAAGAAAACCGCAGAAGATTATCTGGGTGAACCTGTCACCGAAGCGGTTATCACCGTGCCGGCCTACTTCAACGATGCACAGCGTCAGGCAACGAAAGATGCCGGCCGTATCGCGGGTCTGGAAGTTAAGCGTATCATCAACGAACCAACCGCTGCGGCGCTGGCTTACGGTCTGGACAAAGAAGTGGGCAACCGCACTATCGCTGTTTATGACTTGGGTGGGGGTACTTTCGATATCTCTATTATCGAAATCGATGAAGTGGATGGCGAAAAAACCTATGAAGTGCTGGCAACCAATGGGGATACCCACTTGGGTGGTGAAGACTTCGACAGCCGCATGATCAACTATCTGGTTGACGAGTTTAAGAAAGAACAAGGCATCGACCTGCGTAATGACCCGTTGGCCATGCAGCGTCTGAAAGAAGCGGCAGAAAAAGCGAAAATCGAGCTTTCTTCTGCCCAGCAGACTGACGTGAACCTGCCATACATCACGGCAGATGCGACCGGTCCTAAGCACATGAACATTAAAGTGACCCGTGCAAAACTGGAATCTCTGGTTGAAGATCTGGTTAAGCGTTCTATCGAGCCGCTGAAAGTTGCCCTGAATGACGCTGGCCTGTCTGTCTCTGACGTTCAGGATGTTATTCTGGTTGGTGGTCAGACCCGTATGCCAATGGTGCAGAAAGCCGTTGCAGATTTCTTCGGCAAAGAACCACGTAAAGACGTGAACCCGGACGAAGCCGTTGCGATGGGTGCTGCGGTTCAGGGCGGTGTACTGGCCGGTGACGTGAAAGACGTGCTGCTGCTGGACGTGACTCCACTGTCTCTGGGTATCGAAACCATGGGCGGCGTGATGACTTCCCTGATTACCAAGAACACCACTATCCCAACCAAGCATAGCCAAGTGTTCTCTACAGCGGAAGACAACCAGTCTGCGGTAACCATTCACGTACTGCAAGGTGAGCGTAAACGTGCCAGCGATAACAAATCTCTGGGTCAGTTCAATCTGGATGGTATTCAGCCAGCACAACGCGGAACGCCACAAATCGAAGTGACTTTCGATATTGATGCTGACGGCATCCTGCACGTTTCTGCGAAAGACAAAAACTCTGGTCGCGAGCAAAACATCACCATCAAGGCATCTTCTGGTCTGAACGAAGAAGAAATCCAGCAGATGGTACGTGATGCAGAAGCAAACGCAGAAGCTGACCGTAAGTTTGAAGAGCTAGTTCAGATCCGTAACCAAGCTGACCAACTGGTTCACGGCACCCGTAAGCAAGTTGAAGAAGCGGGTGACAAACTGGCAGCGGACGATAAAGCGGCCATCGAGAAAGCGACTTCTGAGCTGGAAACCGCGGCAAAAGGCGAAGACAAAGCGGAAATCGAAGCGAAGATCCAAGCACTGGTCGAAGCATCCCAGAAACTGCTGGAAATCGCACAACAGCAAGCCCAGGCGGGTGCTGCTGATGCCGGCGCAAGCAACGCGAAGAAAGAAGACGACGTTGTAGACGCTGAATTCGAAGAAGTTAAAGATAAAAAATAATAGCCCTTAGCGGGCAAAGTAACAGGGCGCCTGTTACTTGTTAACTGGCACGGGCGTTGAGGTAACTCCACGCCCGTGCGTGCGTGTTAAGGGTAGACAATACGATGGCAAAAAAAGATTATTACGACGTTTTGGGCGTTTCCAAAACCGCAGACGAAAAAGAGATCAAAAAAGCCTATAAACGGCTGGCAATGAAGCATCACCCTGACCGTAATCAGGGTGATAAAGAATCAGAAAGCAAATTCAAAGAAATTAAAGAAGCGTATGAAATCCTGACCGATCCTCAGAAACGCGCCGCTTATGACCAATATGGTCACGCAGCCTTTGAACAGGGTGGCATGGGCGGTGGTGCAGGTGGTTTCGGCGGCGGCGGTGCTGACTTTAGCGATATCTTTGGTGACGTTTTCGGCGATATTTTCGGTGGTGGCCGTCGTCAGCAGCGCCCCAGCCGTGGCTCAGACCTGCGTTACAGCATGGAGTTAACTCTGGAAGAAGCTGTCCGTGGTGTGACCAAAGAGATCCGTATTCCCACACTGGAATCTTGTGATACCTGTCATGGCAGCGGCGCCAAAGCAGGTACCAGCCCGGAAACGTGTCCAACCTGTCACGGTGCAGGCCAAGTTCAGATGCGCCAAGGGTTCTTCGCGGTTCAACAGCCTTGTCCTCAGTGTCACGGGCGCGGCAAAGTCATCAAAGAACCTTGTGGTAAATGTCATGGGCATGGTCGCGTTGAAAAATACAAAACGCTGTCGGTTAAAATTCCGGCCGGCGTTGACACGGGCGATCGCATTCGCTTAAGCGGTGAAGGTGAAGCAGGTGAACAAGGTGCACCATCCGGCGATTTGTACGTTCAGGTTCAGGTCAAAGCGCACCATATCTTCGAGCGTGATGGCAGCGATCTCTATTGTGAAGTGCCGATCAACTTCGCAACCGCGGCGTTGGGCGGCGAAATTGAAGTCCCTACCCTTAATGGTCGCGTCAACCTGAAAATCCCTGCGGAAACCCAGACTGGCAAACTGTTCCGCATGAAAGGCAAAGGGGTTAAATCCGTCCGTGGCGGCGTTCAGGGCGACTTGTTGTGCCGTGTGGTGGTAGAAACACCGGTTAAGCTGAACGAAGAGCAAAAAGAGCTGATGCGTAAACTGGGTGAGTCTTTTGGCGAAAAAGGGGGGGAAACCAATAGTCCTCGCTCCAAGAGTTTCCTTGATGGCGTGAAAAAATTTTTTGATGATTTGACGAAGTAATTTTATACTTTGCAAAAAATCTGACTATGACTCCTCCTGATCATTCTTTTAATTTATTGATGTTCAGGGGGATTTTTCATTTATCAATTTCTTTGTTTTTTCAATCAATTAAATTATTTCTTAATATAGCTGCACCAAGAACAAACAGGAAAAGTAACGTTGTCATGGATGGTTTTACTTATGTCGTTAATAGAAATAATGATTGAAAATTATTCTGTTATGCCGTGTAGCTTATCAATATTGCGAAAAACATTATTTAATTATGTAACAACTCGAATATAACGATCTATATAGCACAAATAATCTGTTTTTTCCGATATCATAACTGTCATAATATTCACGACCTTGATCAATTTCATAGGTTAATTTATCCATGACAGCAATCATTCGCCAATTCTTAAAATTAGAGGCTGCAGGAGGCCTCCTTCTCATCATCGCGGCCGTTATTGCGCTGGTTATGGCAAATACGCCATTGCAGGGTATTTATCATCAATTTCTCAACCTTCCTGTTGCGGTGCAATTCGCCGCATTAGAAATCAACAAGCCATTATTATTGTGGATAAATGATGGATTAATGGCGGTATTTTTTCTCATTGTCGGGCTGGAAGTAAAACGGGAACTCATGGAAGGCTCGCTTGCCGGCCGTGACAAAGCCATTTTTCCCGCTATCGCCGCGCTTGGCGGCATGCTGGCGCCTGCTTTGATTTATCTGCTGTTTAATGGCAGTGATGAAATCACTCGACAAGGTTGGGCAATTCCCTGTGCAACCGATATCGCTTTTGCGCTAGGGGTCATGGCGTTGCTGGGGAAGCGAGTTCCCACTGCATTAAAAGTCTTTTTGCTGGCGCTGGCGATTATTGATGATTTAGGTGTCATCATAATTATTGCTTTGTTTTATACCAAAACAGTATCTTTGGCTGCATTAGGTATGGCAATCATCATGATTGGGCTGTTGGCCTGGATGAATGGGAAGGGAATCGCTAAAACATCCGCTTATCTGATTGTTGGCGTGGTGTTATGGGTGTGCATCTTAAAATCGGGTGTTCATGCCACATTAGCGGGCGTTATCGTTGGATTCTTGATCCCGCTTCGTGACAAAAAAGGTGGCTCCCCCTCCGAAGCTCTGGAGCATGAACTGCATTCGTGGGTCGCGTATTTAATCCTGCCACTGTTTGCTTTTGCCAATGCCGGTGTTTCATTACAGGGTGTCACATTAGATGGCTTAACAAGTATGTTGCCTGTAGGCATTGCACTTGGCCTGTTTATTGGCAAGCCATTGGGTATTTTCCTGTTTAGCTGGATTTCGGTAAAACTGGGAGTGGCTAAGTTACCGGAAAAAATTGGCATGAAACACATCTTCGCAGTTTCCGTACTGTGTGGGATCGGTTTTACCATGTCTATTTTCATCTCTGCTCTGGCATTTGAAGGTTTCAATGACACCTTCAGTACTTACTCCCGCTTGGGTATATTGATAGGATCTACTACTGCTGCTGTCGTCGGTTATGGGTTACTGAACAGACTATTACCCAAAAAAGTATTGCAGAAAAAAGCGTAGCCAAAAGCCAATGAATAGATTAATTTAAGCCCAAAATCAGAAAGAATTTCCGAATTAATTCATCCTGTTAATATCAATAGGAAAATAGGAAAACGCCATCATCTGGCGGCCTGAAATGTATGGTCACTGCTGTTGTACAGATGTGAGGCAATACACAAGGATAAATATATGCGGGTTTCACATTTAAATTTTAACCATCTCTATTATTTTTGGCACGTTTGCAAGGAAGGCTCCGTTGTGGGGGCAGCAGAAGCGCTATACCTGACACCACAAACCATTACCGGGCAGATAAAAGCGTTGGAAGAGCGTCTGGGTGGGAAATTATTCAAGCGTCAGGGAAGAGGTTTAGTGCCCTCAGAACTGGGGCAGTTGATTTTCCGCTATGCAGATAAAATGTTTACACTTAGCCAGGAAATGCTGGACATCGTGACTTACAGCCGGGAAGCAAACCTGCTGTTTGATGTGGGCGTTGCTGATGCACTGTCCAAGCGTTTAGTCAGCAAGGTATTGGAAACCACCGTTGTGGAGCATGAAAAAATCCACTTACGGTGTTTTGAATCGACCCATGAAATGCTGCTTGAGCAACTGAGCCAGCATAAACTGGATATGATCCTTTCCGACTGTCCGGTGGATTCTTCGCAACAGGAAGGGTTGTTTTCAGTGAAACTGGGAGAATGCAATATCAGTTTTTACTGCCGCCAGCCGATCCCGGAAAAGCCCTTTCCAGAATGTCTGGAAGAGCGCCGTTTATTAATTCCGGGTCGCCGCTCTATGCTGGGCAGAAAGCTCCTGACATGGATACGCAATAAAAACCTGCAAGTTGAAGTGCTGGGCGAATTTGATGATGCCGCCTTGATGAAAGCCTTTGGTCTGTATCACAATGCCATTTTCATTGCGCCTTCTTTCTATGCCAATGATATTTTCGCTGACAGCGATATTATTGAGATAGGCCGATTAGATACGGTACAGGAAGAGTATTACGTCATCTTTGCCGAGCGCATGATCCAGCATCCGGCAGTCCAGCGCGTGTGTAACAAAGACTTTTCTGCGTTATTCAGTTCGCCACCCAAAAGTCGCCCTGAAAAATTACGCTAAGGTGATGATGTAAAAGCATGATCTTAAAATCGATGGGTTAATACCGACAGGTACAAAAAAACCGGCTTAAAGCCGGTTTTTTTAGCATAACCAAAACAATGATTACATTGCTTTGATTTGCGCTGACAGTGCAGATTTATGACGTGCTGCTTTGTTTTTGTGGATCAGACCCTTACAGGCGTGACGATCAACAATAGGTTGCATGTCATTGAATGCTTTCTGTGCAGCTTCTTTATCGCCAGCAGCGATAGCCGCGTATACTTTCTTGATAAAAGTACGCACCATAGAACGACGGCTTGCGTTGTGCTGACGGCGTTTCTCAGACTGTACGGCGCGTTTCTTAGCTGATTTGATATTAGCCAAGGTCCAACTCCCAAATATATTCTATCGAGGACAATTCAAAGGCCGAGGAATATGCCTGTTCAGCCTTCTTTTGTCAATGGATTTGTGCAAATAAGCGTCGTTGTACAGCGACGCTGGTTACGTTGTGATGGGGCGGGATTTTATCAGCTTACTGAGAGGGAATACAGTCTTTCGCAATAAAAAACTGCATGAATCCCGGAGAAATGCGATAAATTAAATATTTTTCGGGTGTCTGGCCTATTTTTATTGTATGAATCAGGTTATTAATTAAAACCCTTTGTGATCGTGGGTTAACCTTGCGCTTTGTACAAGGTATAATCCGGCAATTTCCACGGTATTGAGCCAGCTATGGAGCTAATTCGCGGTATACACAATATCCGGGCGCGTCACCATGGTTGCGTGCTGACGATTGGTAATTTTGATGGTGTCCATCGTGGGCATCAGGCTTTATTAAAACACTTGAAGCAAGAAGGGCAGCGTCTCGGATTACCGACGATGGTCATGATTTTCGAACCGCAGCCGCTGGAAGTTTTTGTGGCGGATAAAGCGCCAGCCCGCCTGACAAGGCTGAGAGATAAAATAAAGTATCTCGCCCAAAATGGCGTTGATTATCTGTTATGTGTGAAATTTGACAACCATTTTGCCGCCAATTCGCCTGAAGCCTTTGTTTCACAGTTGCTCGTTGAAAAACTGGGTGTTAAGTTTCTGGCAATAGGGGATGATTTCCGGTTTGGCAAACATCGCCTTGGCGATTTCCACTACTTGCAGCAAGCAGGTCAACAATACCATTTTGATGTCGCCAGCACAGACAGTTTTTGTGACAGCGGTCTTCGGATCAGCAGTACAGCTATTCGTCAGGCACTGCAAAGTGATGATCTGGCCTTAGCCGAAATATTACTGGGGCATCCTTACAGCATAAGCGGCAGAGTTGTGCACGGTAAAGAATTGGGACGCACCATCGGTTTTCCCACAGCTAACTTACCGTTGAAACGTCTGGTGGCGCCTGTTCAGGGCGTTTATGCGGTTGAAGTCCACGGATTGGGTGATAAACCCCTGCCGGGAGTGGCGAACATAGGCAATCGCCCCACGGTTGCGGGTCAAGGCCTGCAACTTGAAGTGCATTTGATTGATACCCAAATGGATCTGTATGGGCGTCATATCGATGTGGTATTACGCAAAAAATTGCGTAATGAGCAGCGATTTGCGTCGCTTGATGCGCTTAAACAGCAAATCGCAAATGATGTGGTTGCTGCGAGAAACTATCTCTTGCAGCGATCCGAGTCATGTATCTAGCGGAAAATTGGAACTGAGAATCTATAATGAGTGACTACAAAGATACCCTGAACTTACCGGAAACAGGGTTCCCTATGCGCGGGGATTTAGCCAAGCGCGAACCCGATATGTTGAACCGTTGGTACAAAGAAGGTTTGTATCAGGCCATTCGAAAAGCAAAATCTGGCAAGAAAACGTTTATTTTGCATGATGGCCCTCCCTATGCAAATGGCGATATTCATATTGGTCACTCAGTTAATAAAATTCTCAAAGATATTGTTGTTAAGTCCAAAGGGCTATCCGGCTTCGATTCGCCTTATATTCCCGGCTGGGACTGCCACGGTTTGCCCATTGAGCTTAAGGTTGAGCAGATTATCGGCAAGCCGGGGGAAAAATTTTCCGCTGCTGAATTCCGTGCTGAGTGCCGCAAATATGCCATGACTCAGGTCGAAGCACAGAAAGCGGACTTCAAGCGTCTGGGTGTTCTGGGCGATTGGGATAAACCTTACCTGACCATGGACTTCAAAACCGAAGCTGACATCATTCGGGCACTGGGCCGCATTATCGAAAATGGGCATTTGCTGAAAGGCGTAAAACCCGTTCACTGGTGTACTGATTGCGGTTCCTCCCTCGCCGAAGCGGAAGTGGAATACTACGATAAAACCTCCCCGTCTATTGACGTGCGCTTTGCGGCGGTTGATGCCGATGCCGTGTATGCCAAATTCGGTGTACAACCCCAAGGGCTGCCGGTTTCTCTGGTCATCTGGACAACCACCCCGTGGACATTACCGGCAAACCGTGCCATTTCCTTGGGTGCGGAAATTAGCTACCAGTTGGTCAAAGTTGACAACGAGTGCCTGATTCTGGCGGCGGAACTGGTCGAAAGCGTGATGCAGCGTGCCGGTATCACGGCATGGGCAGTCTTGGCGGATTGCGCCGGCGCCGATCTGGAGCTGATGCGTTTCAATCACCCATTCATGGGCTTCGATGTGCCTGCCATCCTCGGTGATCACGTCACATTGGAAGCGGGTACCGGTGCCGTCCATACCGCAGGCGGTCACGGCCCTGACGATTACTCCATCAGCTTAAAATATGGCCTAGAGATCGCCAACCCGGTAGGTCCGAATGGCTGCTTTATCTCCGGCACTTATCCTTCATTGGATGGGCAATTTGTTTTCAAAGCGAACGACATCATCGTTGAATTGCTGAAAGAGAAAGGCGCACTGCTGAATCTGGCAAAAATCCAGCACAGCTACCCTTGCTGCTGGCGCCACAAAAAACCGATTATCTTCCGTGCAACCCCGCAGTGGTTCATCAGCATGGATAAAAACGGCTTACGCGAACAGTCCCTGAAAGAGATCAACGATGTTCAGTGGATACCCGGCTGGGGGCAAGCGCGGATCGAATCCATGGTAGAAAACCGTCCGGACTGGTGTATCTCCCGCCAGCGCACATGGGGCGTGCCCATGTCGCTGTTTATCCATAAAGAGACCCAAGAACCGCATCCTCGTACCGCTGAGTTGATCGAAGAAGTTGCCAAGCGCGTCGAAATTGATGGCATTCAGGCCTGGTGGGATCTGGACGCCGCAGAACTGCTGGGCGATGAGGCCGCTGATTACACCAAAACGCCAGATACGCTGGATGTCTGGTTTGATTCAGGCAGTACCCACTCTTCGGTGGTAGATGCGCGTCCGGAATTCAACGGCCATTCAGCCGATATCTATCTGGAAGGTTCTGACCAACACCGTGGCTGGTTCATGTCTTCACTGATGCTGTCCACGGCGATCAAAGGCAAAGCGCCTTACCGCCAAGTGCTGACTCATGGTTTCACCGTTGATGAACAAGGGCGTAAAATGTCCAAATCCATCGGCAATACCATCAGCCCGCAGGATGTGATGAACAAACTGGGCGCAGATATTCTGCGTTTGTGGGTCGCCTCTACCGATTATAGCGGCGAAATTGCGGTTTCTGACGAGATCCTGAAACGCTCTGCCGATGCGTACCGCCGTATCCGCAACACTGCACGCTTCCTGCTGGCAAACCTGAATGGTTTCAACCCGGAAGAGCATGGTGTAAAAGCCGAAGAGATGGTGGTGCTGGATCGCTGGGCCGTCGGTCGCGCTCAGGCAGCACAGGCCGATATCCTTAAATACTATGACGAGTATGATTTCCATTCCGTGGTGCAACGCTTGATGCAGTTCTGTTCCGTGGAAATGGGTTCGTTCTATCTGGATATCATTAAAGATCGCCAGTACACCGCGAAAAGTGACAGCCTTGCCCGTCGTAGCTGCCAGACGGCACTGTTCCATATCGCAGAAGCGCTGGTGCGCTGGATGATGCCAATTTTGTCGTTCACGGCGGATGAAATTTGGCATGAACTGCCAGGTAAACGTGCGCAATATGTCTTCACCGAAGAGTGGTATGACGGACTGTTTGGTCTGGCAGAGGGCGAAGATATGAACGATACTTTCTGGGCTGACCTGCTGGCAGTACGTGGCGAAGTGAACAAAGTTCTGGAACAGGCGCGTGCTGACAAGCACATCCGCAGTTCACTGGAAGCGGCTGTCACACTCTATGCAGATGAAGCATTAGCAGAAAAACTGGGCAAACTGTCTGACGAACTGCGTTTTGTTCTACTGACATCTCAAGCCGAAGTGGCTGCTTATGCCGATGCCGATGAGAATGCACAGCAAAGCGAACTTGCTGGCCTGAAAGTGGCTTTCCGCAAAGCGGACGGAGAAAAATGTCCACGTTGCTGGCACTATGCTAAAAACGTGGGGCTGGTGGCGGAACATGCAGAACTTTGCACCCGCTGTGTGACTAACGTTGCCGGTAACGGTGAAGAGCGTAAATTTGCCTGATGAGTAAACCCATTTGTTCCACCGGACTTCGCTGGCTTTGGCTGGTTGTTGTGGTATTAATCCTGGATTTGGGCAGCAAACACTTAGTGTTGCAACATTTCACGCTGTATGAATCTATTCCATTAATCCCTTATTTCAACCTGACTTATGCCCAGAATTTAGGGGCAGCTTTTAGTTTTCTGGCCGATAAAGGCGGCTGGCAGCGTTGGTTCTTTGCATTGGTGGCCGTTGCCATTACGGTTGTATTGCTGGTCATGCTGTATCGTTCCAATGCCAGGCAAAAGTTGAGCAATATTGCCTACGCTTTAGTGATTGGTGGGGCATTGGGAAATTTGTTCGATAGGCTGGTGCATGGCTTTGTTGTCGATTTCATCGACTTTTATGTCGGCCAATGGCATTTTCCTACCTTTAATATTGCAGATTCTGCAATTTGCATCGGGGCTGCGCTCATTATCATCGAGAGCTTTATCAGCCCGGATGACAAGGATAAAAAAGTCGCCTCGAAAGCTTAGCCCTTGAAAACATAGTCATTGAAAACTTATTTATTGAAAACACGGTCATTGAAAAAATGATAATAAAACCGCGCCTTATCTTGTTAAGGCGCGGGTAATTTCATCGATACCCGATAGCGGTATACTTGCAATCATTTTTAAGTAAAAGGTTTGAGCAACATGTCAATGCAGGTGCAAGCGCACAGTGCAGTTTTATTACATTTCACATTAAAGCTGGATGATGGCTCTACGGCAGACTCGACTTACAGTCAGGGCAAACCCGCATTATTCCGCCTCGGTGATGGTAGTCTCTCTGCCCCGCTGGAAGAACAGCTTCTTGGTTTGAAAGTCAATGATAAACATCAGTTTACGCTGGCCGGAGAAACCATTTTTGGCAAATACAACCCTGATTTAGTCCAATATTTCACGCCCCGTGATTTTTCCGATGCCGGTATCCCAGAAGAGGGAACCATCATGTTATTTACCGCCATAAATGGCAGTGAAATGCCGGGGTTTGTCAAAGAAGTGGCGGAAGGCTCCATTACCGTTGATTTTAACCATCCGCTGGCTGAACAAAACATCACTTTTGAGATTGAAGTGTTGGAAATTGACCCTCAGTTGGAGGAAACCCATGCAAATACTGCTGGCTAACCCGCGTGGTTTCTGTGCCGGTGTTGATCGTGCTATCAGCATCGTAGAACGCGCACTGGAATTGTACGGTGCGCCAATTTATGTTCGTCATGAAGTCGTCCATAACCGTTATGTGGTTGAAAACCTCAGAAAACGCGGCGCTATTTTCATCGAAGAAATTGCAGAAGTGCCTGATGGTGCCATTTTGATCTTCTCTGCACATGGTGTTTCCCAAGCCATTCGTGCAGAAGCCCGCTCCCGTGATTTAACCATGCTGTTTGATGCAACCTGCCCGCTGGTCACCAAAGTGCATATGGAAGTGGCAAGGGCGAGTCGCAAAGGCAAAGAAGCCATCCTGATTGGCCACGCCGGTCACCCCGAAGTGGAAGGTACCATGGGGCAATACAATAATCCTCAAGGTGGCATGTATCTGGTGGAATCGCCGGCAGATGTGTGGAAACTGCAAGTCAAGGATGAGAATAACCTCTGCTTTATGACCCAAACGACACTCTCTGTTGATGACACTTCAGAAGTGATTGATGCGCTTAATGCAAGATTCCCCAAGATTATCGGCCCACGCAAAGATGATATCTGTTATGCCACAACGAACCGGCAGGAAGCGGTACGTGATTTGGCATTGGGGGCTGATGTTGTTTTGGTTGTCGGCTCGAAAAACTCCTCAAACTCTAATCGCTTGGCCGAACTGGCACAACGCGTGGGAAAACCGGCTTATTTAATTGATTCTGCTGAGGACATCCAAGAAGCGTGGATCACCGGCGTGAGCGCAGTGGGTGTCACGGCGGGTGCATCTGCCCCTGATATTTTGGTACAACAGGTGATTGAACGCCTGAAAACGTTCGGTGCAAAAACGGTAGACGAACTGCATGGCCGGGAAGAAAATATTGTTTTCGAAGTACCAAAAGAGTTACGCCTTGAGGTGAAAGAGGTTAATTAGCTTAAAAGCGCTATTTTAGGGTCATATACACTCAAACTCGGCTTTTTCTTAACTTTGATGCGATCACGATAAAAAGCCGAGTCTATTGCAATACCTTGAGTGTCCAATCAAAAAATGTTTTCATCATATTACCTTTAACACCCTGGTATCGATAACGGTTAGGATTACTACAATCCCACTTATTACTTTTATCAGGATCTAGCTGCAAATACGGGCTATCCGCTAATACAGTAAATCCCATCTTAAGATATGCTGGTATAGCGCCGTCTAATGGATAAAGTTCTAATTTCCCCTTCATGCCTAATTTTAGTGATGTATTTACCGCATGGTCCATAAGTAAAATACCACAATTTCGAATACCACAATGGGTGACCAACAGATTAACTTTAGGTAATGCAGATGTAATTTGTTCATTAAAGGTAAAGACTAAAATACCTACAGGAACCCCGCTGAAATAAGCAACAAAAATCGATAAATTTTCATTGCTGCCACAGGCTATTATATGATCATCTATATTAGAAAGCATGTTATATGAATCATAATACCTATCATTCCATTGATTTTTTTCACTATCTAAAGAATAATCAACTTTCCACCCTCGACTATTGTTAAGTATCCTTTGAGCGATATTAGATATTTCCTCTACTCTAACCGTCTTAATTGTTATAACCGTTCTGGCATCAAGGAGTGTTTTATCGATATCCGAAGCAGATTTAGCATGGGGTAAAAAACTCGAAACTGAAGGCTGATTAATATTATTAAAAGATTTTGATCTGAACATTATCTTTCTCCCTCACATTTTATTATTTTATGGGTTTTCTCAATCCCATAATAATACAAAGGTCATTTTTTATCACATTAGCTTAGTTTCTATATCTATAACGATTAAGGTTACTACAATCCCATTTATTACTTTCAGCAGGGTTTAGATACAAATACGTGCTGCCGCTTAATTCAGTAAATCCCATCTTAAGATAGGCTGATATCGCGTTGTCCAGTGGGGTAAGTCTTAACTGACCACCCATTTTTAATTGTCGTGATTCGTTTACCGCATACTCCATAAGTAAAACACCGCAATTTCGAATACCACAATGGGTTGCCAAATAATCGACTTCGGGTATCTCACATCCATCATTAGGGTTAAATTGTAAAGCGCCTACAGGAACACCTTGAAAATAAGCAACAAAAAACACTATTTTTTTTCTGTCAGCATAATGTTTCATACAGCGCCCCATATTAGAAAGCATGTTACAGGCATAATCATGCCTGTCATTCCATTTTGTTTGTTCATCATCAGGAAAATTCGAAGAATTATTATATTCCCATCCTTGGCTATTATTAATTACCCTTTGAGTGATGCGGTATATTTCCTCTACACCAACCCTCCTGATTGTTATAAACGTTCTGGCATCAAGGACTGTTTTATTGATATCCGAAGCAGATTTAGCGTGAGTTAAATGACCAAAAACTGAAGGCTGATTAATATTATTAAAAGATTTTGATCTAAACATTATCTCTCTACCTCATATTTTATTATTTTATGAGTTTCTTCAACATTATAATAAATAACTGTTTTATTTTATGTTCATTTAATAAATAAAGCACAAATTTATTTATCATATAAATCCAGATAAATAAATTTCCATAATAGCAATACACTTAAATTATGAGATTTACTTATTCTTCGCAACGCGAAGAATAAGTAAATGAAATACAATTGTTAAATGTCATTTGCATTTAACATATTAATTTCAACTAAGATTGGCTGAAATAGGAAAATGATTTATCATCATAATCACATTACGCCGGAAATACTACATCATATTTCACTGATAACTGACCTTTCTTTTCCTGTATCGCCTGTATCCGCAGTCCGTGGATCTGCCTTAATGACACCATGAGTGTTCCACCACAAGGATAAGGGATAATATTGTCAGGCTATCAGTCTGGCGCAGCCGCATCTCGCCAGTTAAGCTGTAAAACGATTTCCTTTGTTACTCAATGAAAAATGATTTACAGAGAGGGCCTTATGGCTGAAACAGATATTCGCGTTGCTATTGTGGGCGCTGGCGGGCGCATGGGACGTAATCTTATTCAGGCCGTCCAGTTATTAGATGGCGTTACACTTGGTGCGGCATTAGAACGTCCAGGATCTTCATTAGTCGGAACGGATGCCGGCGAGCTGGCGGGAATAGGTAACAACGGCGTCATTATCCATGATGACCTGCGTCAGATCATTGAACACTTTGATGTACTGGTCGATTTTACTCGGCCGGAAGGAACATTAGCCTACCTCTCCCTGTGTCGGCAATATCGCAAATCCATGGTGATCGGCACAACCGGTTTTGATGATGCCGGTAAACACGCCATTGCGGAAGCCTCTCGCGATATTCCCATTGTTTTTGCTGCGAATTTTAGTGTCGGGGTCAATCTGGTGCTAAAACTGCTGGAAAAAGCCGCCACGGTAATGGGGGAATATACCGATATCGAAATAATTGAGGCACACCATCGCCATAAAGTAGATGCGCCGTCAGGAACTGCACTGGCAATGGGAGAATCCATCGCCAGTGCACTCGGTCGTGATCTCCAGACCTGCGCAGTTTACACTCGTGAAGGCCATACCGGGGAACGCGATCCGAAAAGCATTGGATTTGCCACGATACGGGCAGGAGATATCGTCGGCGAGCATACCGCGATCTTTGCAGACATGGGTGAGCGCATAGAGATAAGTCACAAGGCATCAAGCCGTATGACCTTTGCTAATGGTGCCATTAAAGCAGCAATATGGTTAACAGGGAAAAACAGTGGACTTTATAATATGAAAGATGTATTAAACCTCGATGAAATTTGATTTTATAAAATCATAATACATTGTAATTACGCGGTTATTTAACAAATAATTGCGTAATTACGATATAATACTTATTTATCATTTAACTTCTAAATTAATCTCTGTTTTCACAAAAATATTTAACCTTATTGCGGTCTTTTTTCCATAACTACAAAAAAAATCAGCGCTTTTTCCTATTTTCAAGTTTTCTCTTACAGTAATCGATTATTCACGCCCACTTTTTTTAGATTTTTTAGCGACATTTACTCAATACAAGCGCGAGAGTTGTAAAAAAAACAATAAAAATGCCATTTTTTGTAGACAACCCGCCCTCTCATCATTAGAATGCGCGCAATTTGCCAAAATTTTGATAAAAATCGTGATTGGCATTGATTTTAAGGATTAAGTCTGAATTAATATGCATTGGATGCGACTGATTATTCATTCTGGAGGGCGTTTTGATTAAGTCAGCTATATTGGTTCTGGAAGATGGAACCCAATTTCACGGTCGCGCCATTGGTGCAGAAGGTGTGGCTGTTGGAGAAGTGGTCTTCAATACCTCAATGACCGGATATCAAGAAATACTTACCGACCCTTCCTATTCCCGCCAAATTGTTACTCTTACTTATCCCCATATTGGTAATGTCGGCATCAACGCCGCTGATGAAGAATCCCCCGCCATTCAAGCCCAAGGCTTAGTTATTCGTGATTTACCCTTAGTGACCAGCAATTTCCGCAGTGAAGAAAACCTGTCTGATTACCTGAAACGCCACCATATTGTTGCCATCGCAGATATCGATACACGCAAGCTCACCCGCCTGTTGAGAGAAAAAGGGGCACAGAACGGCTGTATCATTGCGGGTAATACTGTTGCCGGTAAGACAAGTAATGGAGCCGATGCTCAAGTCGCACTGGAAAAAGCAAACGCTTTTCCTGGCCTGAAAGGCATGGATTTAGCGAAAGAAGTCACAACGGCACAATCTTACCAATGGGTGCAAGGGAGCTGGACATTAGCGGATGGGCTACCAGAGGCGCGTCAAGCGCAAGAACTGCCTTACCATATCGTGGCCTATGATTTTGGCGTGAAGCGCAACATCCTGCGTATGCTGGTGGATCGCGGCTGCCGCGTTACCGTTGTGCCGGCAAAAACCCCCGCAGATGAAGTGCTGAAAATGGCACCCGATGGCATTTTTCTGTCCAATGGACCAGGTGACCCGGAGCCGTGCGATTATGCCATTGCAGCCATCAAAACCTTTTTGAATACCGACATTCCGGTATTTGGTATCTGTCTGGGACACCAGTTGCTGGCGCTGGCCAGTGGTGCAAAAACCGTGAAAATGAAGTTTGGCCATCACGGCGGCAACCATCCGGTCAAAGATCTGGATCGCAATGTTGTGATGATCACCGCACAGAACCACGGTTTTGCGGTTGATGAAAGCTCACTGCCCGCCAACCTGCGCGTAACGCATAAATCTCTTTTTGATGGCTCATTGCAAGGCATTCATCGCACTGACAAGCCCGCATTCAGTTTTCAGGGGCATCCGGAAGCCAGCCCCGGCCCGCATGAAGCCGCGTCACTGTTCGATCACTTTATCGAGTTAATTGAGCAATATCGCCAGACAAACGTTGAAAACACCAAATAATCAGGAGAAGAAGAAAAATGGCAAAACGTACTGATATTAAAAGTATCCTGATCTTAGGTGCCGGCCCGATTGTTATCGGTCAGGCTTGTGAATTTGACTACTCCGGCGCACAGGCTTGCAAGGCGCTGCGGGAAGAGGGTTATCGTGTCATTCTGGTCAACTCGAACCCGGCAACGATCATGACCGATCCTGAAATGGCCGATGCGACCTATATCGAACCTATCCATTGGGAAGTGGTGCGCAAAATCATTGAAAAAGAGCGCCCGGATGCCGTCCTGCCGACCATGGGCGGGCAAACGGCACTCAACTGTGCGTTAGAACTGGAACGTCAGGGCGTACTGAAAGAATTTGGCGTGACCATGATCGGTGCGACTGCTGATGCTATTGATAAAGCCGAAGATCGCCGCCGTTTTGATCAGGCGATGAAAAAGATCGGCCTGGACACCGCGCGTTCCGGCATTGCCCATTCGATGGAAGAAGCGCTGGCGGTAGCAGAAGATGTGGGTTTCCCTTGCATTATTCGCCCCTCTTTTACTATGGGCGGAACCGGTGGCGGTATTGCCTACAACCGTGAAGAGTTCGAAGAGATCTGCGAACGCGGATTAGACCTCTCACCAACCAATGAATTGCTGATTGATGAGTCCCTGATTGGCTGGAAAGAGTACGAGATGGAAGTGGTGCGGGATAAAAACGATAACTGCATTATCGTCTGCTCGATTGAAAACTTCGATCCCATGGGTATCCATACCGGCGATTCCATCACCGTCGCACCGGCACAGACGCTGACCGACAAAGAATATCAAATCATGCGTAACGCTTCGATGGCGGTATTGCGTGAAATTGGCGTCGAAACCGGTGGTTCAAATGTTCAGTTTGCCGTGAACCCGAAAAACGGCCGCCTGATCGTTATTGAAATGAACCCACGTGTTTCCCGTTCATCGGCGCTGGCGTCCAAGGCAACCGGTTTTCCCATCGCGAAAATCGCAGCAAAACTGGCCATCGGTTATACCCTTGATGAATTGATGAACGACATCACGGGCGGGCGTACCCCAGCATCTTTCGAACCTTCCATCGATTATGTCGTGACCAAAATTCCTCGCTTCAACTTCGAGAAATTTGCCGGCAGTAATGACCGTTTGACCACTCAGATGAAATCGGTGGGTGAAGTGATGGCCATTGGCCGTACTTTCCAGGAGTCCATGCAGAAAGCCCTGCGTGGTCTGGAAGTCGGCGCGACCGGATTTGACCCTAAAGTCAATCTGGATGATCCACAGTCCCTGACCAAAATCCGCAGTGAACTCAAAGATGCCGGTGCTGAACGTATTTGGTATGTTGCGGATGCTTTCCGCGCCGGCATGTCTGTTGATGGTGTCTTCAACCTGACCAACATCGACCGCTGGTTCTTGGTACAAATTGAAGAACTCATTCGTCTGGAAGAGCACGTTGCAGAGCAAGGTGTTAACGGCCTGACTGCGGATTTCTTGCGTCACCTTAAACGCAAAGGTTTTGCAGATGCTCATCTGGCGAAACTGGTCGGCGTCTCTGGTAAAGAGATCCGCAAGCTACGCGCTGACTACAACTTATATCCGGTTTATAAGCGTGTTGATACCTGTGCGGCGGAATTTGCCACCGATACCGCTTACATGTACTCCACATACGAAGACGAATGTGAAGCCAACCCGAACAGTGACAAACCGAAAATCATGGTATTGGGCGGAGGCCCGAACCGTATCGGGCAAGGCATTGAATTCGATTACTGCTGCGTACATGCATCTCTGGCTTTACGTGAAGATGGTTTTGAGACCATCATGGTGAACTGTAACCCAGAAACCGTTTCCACCGATTATGACACGTCCGATCGTCTCTATTTTGAGCCGGTGACTCTGGAAGACGTGTTGGAAATCGTGCGTGTTGAACAGCCACAAGGTGTTATCGTTCAGTATGGCGGCCAGACGCCATTGAAACTGGCGCGTGAACTGGAAGCCGCCGGTGTCCCGATTATCGGCACCAGCCCTGATGCCATTGACCGTGCAGAAGACCGTGAACGTTTCCAGCAAGCCGTTAATCGCCTTGGCCTGAAACAGCCGGCAAACGCCACCGTTTCCACGATCGAACAGGCGGTTGAAAAAGGGAATGAAATTGGTTATCCGCTGGTGGTTCGCCCATCTTATGTCCTGGGCGGGCGCGCAATGGAAATCGTCTACGACGAGTCAGATTTGCGCCGTTATTTCCAGACTGCGGTCAGCGTATCCAACGATGCCCCCGTCCTGCTGGATCGCTTCCTTGATGATGCGGTTGAAGTCGATGTGGATGCTATCTGTGATGGTGAGCGTGTCCTGATTGGCGGCATCATGGAACATATCGAACAAGCGGGCGTGCACTCTGGTGACTCAGCCTGTTCCTTGCCGGCTTATACCCTGAGCCAAGAGATTCAGGATGTGATGCGCCGGCAAGTGGAAAAACTGGCGTTTGAACTGCGTGTCCGCGGTCTGATGAATGTCCAGTTTGCGGTGAAAAACAACGAAGTCTACCTGATTGAAGTGAACCCACGTGCAGCCCGTACCGTGCCATTTGTTTCCAAGGCAACCGGCCGGCCACTGGCGAAAATAGCGGCACGCGTGATGGCAGGTCAGTCTCTGCTGGAGCAAGGTGCAATTGAAGAAATTATTCCACCTTACTACTCCGTGAAAGAAGTGGTACTGCCGTTCAATAAGTTCCCAGGCGTTGACCCTATTCTGGGGCCAGAAATGCGTTCTACCGGTGAAGTCATGGGTGTCGGTCGTACCTTTGCCGAAGCTTTCTCAAAAGCGATGCTGGGCAGTCATTCCACCCTACGTAAACAAGGTCGGGCACTGCTGTCTGTCCGTGAAGGCGATAAAGAACGTGTTGTCGATTTGGCCGCTAAGTTGCTGAAGCATGGCTTTGCACTGGATGCGACGCACGGTACAGCGATTGTATTAGGTGAAGCCGGGATCAACCCGCGTTTGGTGAATAAAGTTCACGAAGGGCGTCCGCACATTCAGGACAGAATCAAAAACGGGGAATATGACTATATCGTCAATACCACCGCAGGTCGTCAGGCGATTGAAGATTCAAAACTGCTGCGTCGCAGCGCACTGCAATACAAAGTGCACTATGACACCACCCTGAACGGCGGTTTTGCCACCACGATGGCACTCAGCGCTGATCCGACTGAGCAGGTGATTTCTGTTCAGGAAATGCACGCGAAGATTGGTTGTTGTGGTCAATAAAAATTAGTCATCGAGTGAGGACGTTTCGGAGGGAAGCGTCCGAGCGAGGGGATTCTTAACATTCCCCCCATCGCCTTTAAGTCATCACATATAGAATGTAGCGATCTGTAAAATACCGCCCTTTTTGGCGGTATTTTTTGATTATGAACCCAGTACGGTTTCTGCGACACAGGCATATTGATTATTCATATTAACCTTAGGGGGAGTAAAACAATCCTCTAAAAACCAGTCGGCGGGCGTCTCCAGGGCAATAGAAATTGCGACCAAATGCTCCAGACTGATCCGGTTGGTTCCGCGTTCATAACGTGACACTTGCTGATGGCTCACGCCAATTTTGTCCGCCAGCTCTGCTGCTGTCACTCCAATTTCTCTTCTTTTCATTTGGATTCTTTTTCCTACCAGCATACTGACTTGCATAATATTGTTACTCTCAGTTTATAGTTATAAATAACGTAAAAGAACTATTGCAGTACCTTCATATTTACCGGCTTTCGGTAGTGTTGACGTGTGCAGCACTGACGTTAGGGTGAAATACGTAGGGGCATTCCTTCCGTCAGCAGTGACATTCACTCCATTTGCTGCATCTTCTTTATCAATCTGTAACGTCGAATATATTTGCTTACCGGAATCGAGATAAACTTTGTCTTCATTATTCGTTGATCTGGCATACAACATAATTTTGTTGCTACCAATAGCACATCTAAATTGCCCCGTAATTGTGCGGGTCGCATTATTCACTTCTTTGGCGGTCAATTCCCCATAAGCAATTTCAGAAGGTAAATCGAGCTTACAAGACTGTTGTGGGGGTGGTAACTTACCGCAAGTGGAGCCAGGGAATTGTTTCGCACTACCATTTCTGGGAGATGTTTGATTAGCGTAAAACAATCCGACACACCTCGCCGTTGTCGGTATAATCGGAAATGAGGCGGTGAAAGGCAGTGAGAACTTCTTTTTATAAGCTCTCATTACATCGGCGGTTGTCCGGTATATCTGCGCGTTAGTTAAACATGAATTAGTGTCCCTACA
Organism: Xenorhabdus sp. PR6a; assembly: GCF_028599065.1. Classification (NCBI taxonomy): domain Bacteria; kingdom Pseudomonadati; phylum Pseudomonadota; class Gammaproteobacteria; order Enterobacterales; family Morganellaceae; genus Xenorhabdus; species Xenorhabdus sp. PR6a. The sequence continues at coordinate 34,382 of NZ_JAQRFJ010000014.1, forward strand.
GGCCCCCCACATGCCCGGATCATAACTATCGTATTGAACATCGGGACCCACATAGCATTGAGGCCATCCATAGCAAGGATTAGGGATCCCCTCTTCCTCTGTCCAGGCAATAATTTCCATCGTCGCCTTAGGGTTTTTATTGCTTGTATCGATATCAACCGGCATCACATAAGCCCCGGCATAAACAGAGGTGGCACTGGCTAAATACAACAGGGTGGCCAGCTTCAACAACGATTTCTTAATAGAGCGCATAACTTATTTTCCAATAACATCAAACTTTGACGAAAGATCGTGGAGGAAAAACCAGTCAGCTTGACTAGTCGTAATTAACTTCAAACGTCGCGATTGCCGTAAATTGACCAACCCCCATTTTTTTCTCTTGGATCACGCGGGGGGCAGCTTGTATATATGCTCGAAATGGGATCACATTCTCTGTGCTATTGGCTAATAGCGGGAATTCACTGGTTTTATTAAATGGCATCGGCGTACCATCGATTTTTTCCATACCAATGGCAATACCACGAAGACTGCCATTAGATCTCACCGCCAACAGCCCCGGCAGCTCTTGGCTTGGTTCTCCCAAGAATTTGATTTTCAGGCGTTTTATCATTCGAGGATCACAATCCTTTAAATTCAGCTCAAATTGCCGACCTTCTGTACGATGTTTCAGATAAAGATCACTGTTAAGGACATTGCCAAAATCCACTTGTATGTTTTTCTCTTCTGTCCTAATCGAACAAGTAGGAGCAAGTACAGTTAGCGTAATCCTGACATCCTGACGCAGATTATCTCGTGCATATACACTTTGCTGGTGACCCATGCCGAACAGAAACAGCATTGGCAATACATATCTGGATAATCTGATGTTCAACGGATTCATTATTATTTACCCTACATTTATCCAATCTTATTTACCGAAAAAAACTCACCCCATTCCGGCTAATTCTGTGCGGATACCCCGTCAATATTTCGGTTAATGGCGTATCCGCACAATTCAATCAGCTTCCGCTCGTCAATCAGCTTTCACCCGTCACCGCTTTTGTTACTGCACAAGTATTGCCACTACTATTGCTATTACAGTTGAATATTAACTGTGGACGCCCACCATAATCATTAACGTAGGTCAATACTGGCGCATTCCCTAATGAATTGGCCGTTCCTCCCAGTTTTTCACTGCTTCTGGGAGCCAACATCACAGGCTGAAAGCCCTCTGCACTTTTACCGTTCACCTTATTCGATGCTTCTGAAATAGTGACGTAATACGGTGTTGGGTTATGCACCACATATTGATTGCCTTCACGGGTTAACGTGAGTTTTTCCTGCCACGGGTTATCAAGATCAATACGGCGTGCAATCACCGCTTCCGGGCGATAAAACAGTTTGACCCGCGTCTGCAAGGCGATTTGCAGCACATTCGGTTTCTCACTGCGTGGCGGAATTTCACGCATATTGAAATAGAACAGGCTTTCCCGATCTTGTGGCAATTGGGCTATCGCCGGCAGGGTTTGAATTTTGATTTGGCTCTTCGCACCCGCTTCAACACGCTGTACGGGGGGAACAACCACAAGCGGGCCATTGATCTTATTTCCCTTCTCATCCTCAATCCATGCTTGTGCCAGATAAGGCAAATCAAGATGCTGATTTTCAATGTTCAGGCTGACGGATTTGGTATTGCCATTAAAAATCACGCGGGTGCGATCCAACGCTATCGCGGCCATGGCCTGATGAATTGACATCAAGCCAGTGATCGTCATGGCGGTTATCATTAGAATATTTTTCAGTTTCATAGTGTCATTTGCTCATGCTCAAAAGAGACTCATGTTGATATTGCTGCACTAGCGAATAGCGGCATTTTTCAAATCAAACCAATATAATACGTTATTAAATAACGATTTTTTGGATAATTTCATTACCATTTACTGACTATCACCTGTTAAAAACTGGCAAGGCAGTAAAAGTGAAGTCAAAGATTCTGATGTTATTTCATCTGGTACAGTAATCTCACACTGGGCACTTCCATTCCAATGTACTTTTAGTTTCTCTCCCGGATTGATTCCGCTCAGGTAAGCATATCCCTCATCGCCGATAATCCCGATTTCACGTTGGGCTGCATTGACCACAGAAGCACCAAAAGGCGGGGATGAGCCATCAGGTAACCGGATGTTTGTCATCGCCTTTATTCCTGATATCACTTGGAATTTACGATAACCAATCGCACCTTCCGTTAAGGTTGCCTGCTGAACGGAACGCAGTGCCTCGACATCATCGGGTAAGTTATCTAAGTCAATATTCGCACGGTTGCGATAGTAGCTGTTCACATCGACCAGCACCGCTTTACCAAAGTAGTTGGTGTGTACCGCGGAACCGAATCCCCGGATAGGAACATTGCTCACCCCTTCAGTATCGACCATCAGGCGGGTTGCACCCGGCAGATTGGTACGGTGCAGGGCAGCTCCTGTTGTTGTTACCGTTATCCCACCTTGCAGGCCAAGCGCAGCCGTAGTATTGCCGCCATCCTGATAACTGGCACTGGCAGTGAGTAACACCTTGTCACCATAATGGTTGTAATAACCGTCAGTGGATGCCCTGCCGTCGATATTCGTTCCCACTGAAATACGATAGTTGTTGCGATCATCAATCCGATCAAAATAACCGACGGTATGGGCATTCCCCTGACGATTCACCATGCCGTTGTAACTGAGCGTGCCACGCTCTCCCCATGGAATGGAAAGGTTGAGGTACATGCCGTCATCTTTTTTATTGTCAAAATTGTTACGGTAAGCCGACAAACTGACGTTAATATTTTTATAACGCCCAATATCCACGTATTTGGATAACGAAAGGTTATAGCGATCGTTTGTTGGCCGGTTCCAGTAGGTTTGATGGCTATAGTCAAGATGGGTGCTAAGGCCGATATCGGCAAATTGTTTACTGAACGTAATGGTATACATCTCTTTGCCGCTATCGGAAACAACGTTGCGATAACGGCGATCGATATACTGCCCCATATTCATGAAGTTACGTTCAGAAAAACGATATCCGGCAAAGGTCACCTGACTGTTATATTGATCAAAACGTTTCGAATAGCTGAGACGATAAGATCCGCCTGTCAGGGTTTTGTTTTCTCCCGGTAATTTTGCCCTTGATTCCGTCACATCAAACGACAGCGCACCGAACATCATCAGGTCGCGGCCAATCCCCAGCGACAGGGCGTTATAGTCCCCCGCGGCCAACAGCCCGCCATACAGCGACCAGCCGTTGTTAATTCCCCATGAGAATTCCCCCAGCCCGAACGCGGGCCCTTCACGACGGTGCCTATCATTCGTGGATTGGCCGGCAACAAATTTGTACTGGATGCGGCCGGGGCGTGTCAGATAAGGGATGGTCGCGGTATTAACCTGATATTCCTGTACGCCACCGTCTTGCTCTTCGACTCTGACATCCAGTGTTCCTGCGACCGCATCACTCAGATCCTGAATGCGGAAGGGGCCGGAAGCGACCTGAGTTTCATACAGTACCCTTCCCTGCTGGCTAACCGTCACTTTGGCATTAGTCCGTGCCACGCCGGTGACTTCCGGTGCATACCCGCGCAAATTCGGTGGCAACATATTTTCATCAGTCACCAAACTGGCGCCCGTATAGCGGAAACTATCGAAAAGGCTGGAATTGAGGTAATCCTCACCCAATGTCAATTTTGCTTCCAGCCGGGGAAGCGCACGATATACGTAGTAACGACTCCAATCCCAGTCACGTTCTCTTCCTGCGGAATTCCCCGATTTATCATTATTCTGCGTTTTAAGACGATGATATCTGGCTTGCCAATCAGCCCGCAAACGCCATGCCCCCAGATTCATACCGGCGGTTCCGATTGCACTGATTTGTTGGTTACTACTGCCGTGATTCGGTTTAGAAGTTTGTGCGTTAACGTTATAGTCAAACAGTAATCCGGGGACGCCATTATCCCAACGAGAAGGGGGGTCCCAGTCCGGCAAATCATATTCCAGATAAATTTTAGGGACGATTAAATACAACGTATAAGTCGTCAGGTCACCTCGGGTTGACATGCCCGGTAAGGTATTGAGATCAAGACATTGACCTTCATTCTGCCAACCTAATTTTTCTACCCACTGCTGTTTCAGTGCGATTTGTTTGACTAATTCAGGGGAGACACAGGCTTCACTGCCCGCTGGATCATCAGGCGGGGCAGTAAAATCAATAGAATAGGTATCCGAAAGTTCATTCTGATTTATCCGGACACCCATCATATAGTTGCCCGGCATGATATAACCCGCTCTGGCAAATTTATCCAAATCGATATTGGCACGTTCACTGACATCCAGGGCACCAATATTGAACTCAACGGACGAGCGAGAATGTGCGGCCTGAATGCCGGATAAGACAATCAGCACGAGGGCTGAAAGAGGTTTAACACCGAAGATTAAGTATTCTGTTTTATTCGCTATCTTCTTTTTATTAATCACACTCTTTTTATTGAAGGTATTTTCTCTTTTACTGTTTGCTTTTTTATTACTGATTGTTTTTCTATTATCAGATAAAAAATCATGATTCATAAAATCTGAAAATAAAGCCATAGCATCCTCTGAACAATGAATCGTTAATAATCCAGTTTGAATTTAGCCGTTATCTGGCACGGCTAAGTTTGTAAGCGTACAGGCGTTCTTACCTCATACATGGCGTCATTAAAGTTCATCGATCTCAATTGAGGACCCTGACCGATATAAATAAAAAAAGGGTATTTCAATTTACTGTTATAGGGATCATTTTGTTAATGGCACAATCTGTTTATTCGATCATGAATATTATTGACCTATATCAATAAAACAGATCTTATTACAGAATATTGTAGTCATACTTTACTAACACATTGTCGACTAACACGCTGTCTATTAACGCATGGTATCCCAGAAATACCCTAAATATATTATCAGGAGGGTCAAGGCAAATGGTTAAAGTGAACTTCCTGATATTCAAGCATTAAAAATGATCAGCTTGATTGCAATATTATTGGTAGTTTAAAACAAAGTTTGCGATAGCAGTGAAATCACCTGGTTTCACACCATCTTGACTATTCAGGCCTTTCAGATGCGCAGCAAAGTTCAGATCATTGTTGCCTAAATGCAGAGACATGTTGTCTGACGCTTCGCCCAAAGGAATGACTTTGTTGCCATGGTTAGTGATTGCGATTGCAGCACCCTGTGCAGTACCTTCAATCGCCAGCAAGCCTTTCTCAGCAGCTTCTGGGCCAGTAAAGGTGGTTTTCACACTTTTCTGAGTATCAAAAGTACAGCCAACTAATTCAATTTTGAAAGGCTTAGAAGCTGAGCGGCCACCATCTTTCAGGACAACATTCGAAACTGCACCCATATCAACTTCAACATTGGTGTTTTTAATTGAGCAAGGTGCATCAATGATAGAACCGGTGAATTTAACAGTACCGCTACCTTGGTTAACTAATTTTGTCTCTTGTGGAATTTGGTCATCCGCATTTGCCGCACCCGCAGCCAAAGCCACACCAAAACCTAAAACCAGTGCCAATTTGTTAAGTTTCATAATTAACTTATTCCTTTAATCGTAAAATCGATATTAATAACCAAAGAGAAGCCGAAGCCCAGAAATTAATTTCTGACACTTAGGCAAAGGATTATTTAGTTTTTTGACGTAAATCATAAGCCGTCGAGATAAACTAAATCGGCAATATCATTCTACATAACAAACCTTAAGTCAAATTTCAGCGGATAAAACCACTTATGTTCCTTAACATCATATGAAATATGAGTTTTTCTCAAAAATCACCGATTACGAGTAGAATATTTTACTAATAATTTTTTAATTTTGGATTATTCCCCTAAGTTATATCGAGCAATGTTTAGCAGTTCAGCATCTTAATTGGCGTTGCTTTATTGTTCTCTTTTATTTTCCCGCAAGGATAGGGGCATTTTATTATCCCGTCATAACCATAACATTTGGTTTTTATTATCATAACTATTCGCTGATTTAGTATAAAAACAAAATTTTTATCTAAACGACATCGTTATCAAACTAATTATCAACTTAAAATATCACTTAAAATAACCGTTCAAATTATGTTAAGTTTATTTATTATTTTTATGCATTCTCTAACCAAATTAGAAAAGAAAAGACGCCCATTAAATAAATAATCTAAACCTATTCTTTATAATAGAGATAAATTTGGATGCGATGTATAAATAAAAAGCCCTTTCCAATAATGAAAAGGGCTGATCTTTTTTTAATAAAATGCCAAAACTATTGACGCTTTTTTAATTATCACCCATCAAAATGGATTCAAGCGCAATTTCGATCATGTCATTAAATGTATGTTGACGCTCTTCGGCAGTGGTTTGTTCGCCAGTACGAATATGGTCAGAAACAGTACAAATTGCCAACGCCTTGGCACCAAATTCCGCCGCAACACCGTAAATACCCGCGGCTTCCATTTCAACACCCAGAATGCCGTATTTTTCCATGACATCGAACATTTGCGGGTCTGGCGTATAAAACAGATCCGCAGAGAAGATGTTACCAACACGCACGTTAACATTCTTCGCCTTAGCCGCATCAACCGCATGACGAACCAGATCAAAGTCAGCAATGGCAGCGAAGTCGTGATCTTTAAAACGCTGGCGGTTTACTTTGGAATCGGTACATGCTCCCATGCCAATCACAACATCACGGATTTTAACGTCTTCGCTGACCGCACCACAGGAACCGATACGGATGATTTTTTTCACACCAAATTCAGTAATCAGCTCTTTGGCATAGATAGAGCAAGATGGGATACCCATTCCATGACCCATAACAGAGATGCGGCGGCCTTTGTAAGTCCCGGTGAAACCGAGCATACCGCGGACATTGTTAACCTGACGGGCATCTTCCAGGAAAGTTTCCGCGATATATTTTGCACGCAATGGGTCGCCTGGCATCAAAACAACATCAGCAAAATCGCCCATCTCAGCATTAATATGTGGGGTAGCCATAATTTATTTCCTTGTTTTTATTACGAATTAGAACAGATGGAAATGGGGAGACCAGCAGGTCTCCACAAAACACTAAAACATCACTTTACCGTAATCCATGGGGGTCAGATCGAAATATTTCGCGACTGTCTGCCCCATGTCGGCAAACGTTTCACGATGTCCTAATGAACCGGGTTTAACGTTCGGTCCGTAAACCAGCACTGGGACATGTTCACGAGTGTGATCGGTGCCTGGCCAGGTTGGGTCACAACCGTGGTCAGCCGTTAAGATCAGAATGTCGTCTTCTTTCACCAACTTGAGCATTTCTGGCAGACGACGGTCAAACAACTCCAGCGCGGCCGCATAACCGGCAACATCACGGCGGTGACCGTAAGAAGAGTCAAAATCAACAAAGTTGGTAAATACGATAGTATTATCCCCCGCTTGCGCCATTTCAATCAATGAAGCATCAAACAGGGCATCAATGCCCGTCGCCTTGACCTTTTTGGTGATCCCGACATTCGCGTAGATATCTGCAATTTTGCCGATGGAAACCACGTCTCCCTGCTTTTCATCAACCAGTTTTTTCAGGACGGTCGGAGCGGGCGGTTCAACGGCCAGATCATGACGGTTGCCAGTACGCTGGAAATTCCCGGCTTTATCCCCCACAAACGGACGGGCAATCACGCGGCCAATGTTATATTCACCGATATTCAGCTCTTCACGCGCAATTTCACACAACGCATACAGATTTTCCAGGCCAAAGGTCTCTTCATGGCAAGCAATCTGGAAAACAGAATCCGCAGAAGTATAGAAAATCGGCTTACCGGTTTTCATGTGTTCTTCACCCAGTTGTTCCAGAATAACGGTACCGGAAGAGTGGCAGTTACCCAGATAACCCGGCAGATTTGCCCGTTCGACAAGTTTATCCAGCAATTCCTGTGGGAAGCTATTCTCTTCGTCACGGAAATACCCCCAGTCAAACAGAACCGGAACGCCCGCAATTTCCCAGTGGCCTGACGGCGTGTCTTTACCAGAAGAAAGTTCACTCGCATAACCATAAGCGCCAATAATTTCGGCATCCTTATCCAGGCCAATCGGGAAAGTTCCACAAGACTCTTCTGTTGCTTTGCCCAATCCCAATCGACTCAGGTTTGGCAAGTTTAATGACCCCTTACGGCCGATATCAGCCTCACCACGGGCACATTGTTCTGCAATATGCCCTAACGTGTTAGATCCCTTGTCGCCAAACTTTTCAGCATCAGCGCTTGCACCGATACCAAAGGAATCCAATACCATGATGAATGTACGTTTCATAATTTTCTCCTGCGTCAATTCACGCTATCAAGGCGGAAATTACCCGCTATTAAAATCGATTTCAGTGCTTGTATGATTTAGCTTGTATGATTTATCCACGGATATGACGATAAATCATCGGTGTGGTGGCTTGGATTTCGTTTTCCTTAAAGACAAAAGCCCTGCGCACTGCGTCTGCGGCCGCATGCCAATCATGCTCGTTGCTGGCATGGATCATGGCCAAGAGCGTATCCGCATTCACTTTGGTGCCCAGCGCAACGATATCACTCAGCCCCACACTGTAATTAATCGTATCTGTCGCCTTACGCCGTCCCCCGCCCAATGCAACCACAGACATGCCCAAGGCACGGGTATCCATTTCTGCAACGACGCCATTTTTTTCGGCTAATTGCCCGGCCAATACTGGCCTGCTGAATTTCGCCGTCGGCAGGTAACGAGCGTAATTTTCGACAAAATCGGTTGGCCCTCGCTGGGCTGCCACCATGCGACCAAAGGTTTCCGCCGCTTTGCCACTGTCCAGTACTGCCTGTAACTTGCGGTATGCCTCGTCACGATCGATAGCCAAATTGCCCGAAACCAGCATTTCAGCAGATAACGCCATCGTCACTTCAAATAGCCGGGGGTTACGGTATTCCCCCGTCAAGAATTGGACGGCTTCACGCACTTCCAACGCATTACCCGCACTGGATGCCAAAACTTGATTCATATCCGTCAAGAGTGCGGTGGTTTTGCATCCCGCACCATTGGCGACGCCAACAATGGCTTCGGCCAGCCGCTCCGATTGTTCGTAGGTCGGCATAAATGCCCCCGAACCCACTTTCACATCCATCACCAAGGCATCCAGCCCTTCGGCCAGTTTTTTACCCAAGATAGAGGCGGTAATCAACGGGATGGAATCCACGGTCGCCGTAATATCGCGCGTCGCATAAAAGCGTTTGTCCGCAGGTGCCAGTGCGCTGGTCTGCCCGATAATGGCAATGCCCACATCGCGGATCATGTCGCGGAAATGGTGCTCAGCGGGAAAAATGTCAAGACCAGGAATAGATTCCAGTTTATCCAGCGTTCCTCCGGTATGCCCCAAGCCACGCCCTGATATCATCGGCACATATCCTCCACACGCCGCCACCATGGGACCAAGCATCAGGGAGGTAACATCCCCCACACCGCCTGTCGAGTGTTTATCGACAACCGGGCCGGGTAAATTCAATTTTTTCCAATCTAAAACCGTACCCGAATCACGTATCGCCAATGTCAGTGCGACACGCTCCTCCATCGTCATGTCATGGAAATAGATAGTCATCGCCAGTGCGGCAATTTGCCCTTCAGAAACCGTATTATCGCGGACGCCGTGAATAAAGAAGCGTATTTCTTCTTCATTCAATGGATGGCCATCCCGTTTTTTGCGAATAATTTCCTGTGCCAGAAACAAAGCTACCTCCCCAATCATGATTATCTGAAAAGAATGGCAGTCGTGCATATCATCTTCGTCACACCATTTTAGTATGCACGCAATCAGTGATTATTGATCTCAATAACCACTACTGTGTTTTGGGCTCTGGTGTCCAAGCGTGGTCAGTAAACTGCCCAACAAACTGGACGCACCAAAACGGAAATGACGGGCATCCACCCAGTTGTCTCCCATAATACGTTCCGCCAGTGCCAAATATTGTGCCGCTTCTTCGGCAGTGCACACGCCACCCGCGGGTTTAAAACCGACACTATCAGCGACGCCCATATCACGGATCACGCTCAACATAATCTCGGCACTTTCCAGCGTCGCATTAACCGGCACTTTACCGGTTGAGGTTTTGATAAAATCAGCACCTGCCTTGATGGCAATTTCCGCGGCTTTGCGAATCAAGGCCGCTGTTTTTAATTCACCGGTTTCAATAATAACTTTGAGCCAGATGCCCGATTCAGCACAGGCGGTTTTACACGCTTTCACCAAGTCAAAACCAATCTGCTCATTACCGGCCATCAATGCGCGATAAGGGAAAACCACATCCACTTCATCCGCACCGTAGGCAATGGCAGCACGGGTTTCAGCCAGTGCAATGCCGATATCATCATTGCCATGCGGGAAGTTGGTCACCGTCGCAATGCGAATATCGGGGGTTCCCTGTTCACGTAATACCTTACGTGCCACGGGAATAAAACGCGGGTAGATACAGATAGCCGCTGTCTGTCCAGCTGGGCTATTTGCCTGACGACAAAGTGCGGTCACTTTTTCATCGGTGTCATCATCATTTAGTGTCGTTAAATCCATCAGACTCAGCGCACGCTGAGCGGCGGCAGTTAAATCGGTCATAAAACTCTCCAACAGTATTATTATCGTGACTGAATCAGTTTAGGAAAAATAAAAGCAGGTGAGAAATCTCACCTGCATTCAATTTGATATCGGCTCCTCGGCGTTTTACAGCGAGAAGAAGAATCCAGCAATGGTTGCACTCATCAAGTTAGAGAGTGAACCTGCCAAGACAGCTTTCAAGCCGAAACGGGCAATGTCACCGCGACGGTTTGGTGCCATACCCCCCAAGCCGCCCAACAGGATCGCCACAGAAGACAGGTTAGCGAAACCACACAAGGCAAAAGAGATGATGGCTTTAGTATGGTCAGAAAGCACTTGCAGACCCGCAGCCTGAACGACATCATCGGCTTTCAGGTACTCACCAAAGTTCATAAATGCCACGAATTCATTGACCACTAATTTCTGGCCGATGAAGGAACCCGCGATGGTCGCTTCATTCCACGGAATACCGATCAGGTAGGCGATTGGTGCAAAAATCCAACCCAAAACCAGTTCCATCGATAACTGCGGATAATCAAACCAGCCGCCGATACCGCCTAAGATACCGTTTAGCAAAGCAATCAATGCGGTGAATGCCAACAGCATTGCGCCGACGTTCAGAGCCAACTGCATACCGGATGCCGCACCGGATGCCGCAGCATCAATCACGTTTGCAGGGCGTTCTTCCGCTGCAACCAACGACATCGCGTCAGCCGTATCCTGCGTTTTTTCTGTTTCCGGCACCATCAATTTCGCAAACAGCAGACCACCGGGTGCTGCCATAAATGAAGCCGCAATCAGGTATTCCAATGGCACGCCCATTTGAGCGTACCCCGCCAGCACGGAACCCGCAACAGAAGCCAAGCCACCACACATCACGGCGAACAACTCAGACTGGGTCATAGTCGCAATATACGGACGCACAACCAGAGGGGCTTCGGTTTGACCCACGAAAATATTTGCCGTTGCAGACAAGGATTCAGTCCGTGATGTGCCCAATACTTTTTGCAATCCACCACCCAATATTTTGATGACGACCTGCATAATGCCCATGTAATACAACACCGCAATCAGTGACGAGAAGAAAACAATTACCGGAAGAACACGCAAGGCAAAAATAAAGCCGCCACCACCGAACAATTCAAACATTTTGTCGGAAACCAGGCCGCCAAAAATAAAATCTGTTCCTTTTTGCCCATATCCAATCACATTAGAAACGCCTGCCGACATTCCCTCCAGAACGTCTTTACCGGCGGGGACATAAAGTACAAATGCCCCAATAGCAATCTGAATCAGAAAGGCGCCCAAGACGGTACGAATGTTAATGGCTCGATAGTTACTGGAGAAGAGTACTGCGATAAAAATCAGCACTAGCATTCCGATCAGGCTCATGAGGAGTTGCATTGGAAGAATCCCTGTTCACTGAATAAATAATAAGAAAATATGTCAGCTATCCTATAAGTTTCTACTGACATTGTGTGCGAGCCGATTATACCTAGGACTAAAAAAGAACAAGCAACTAACATCACAAATTAATGCAGCAAAAAGTAATATAAAAACAAAAAATGAGACATGCGTCACATAAAACCATTTAATTTCGGTGGGGATAGATAATTTAACGGAGAAAAAGGCAAAAAATAGGATAAACAGGCGAAGAATATAAGTTAAGCATTATTAATGTTTATTATTTCCTTATCTTTCAAATGGATCACAACGACCGATACGATATCATTTAACTCAATGCAAATAGCGTTACACTATTTTGATGAATTTGATTGGCAATTTCCTCTGGCGCTTCTTGACGCAACTCACACAACGCAGAGAAAACCTGTGCAACTCTTTCGGGGCGATTTGGCTGTCCCTGAAACCCCGCTAACGGCATATCAGGCGCATCCGTTTCCAAGACCAAAGATGACAAAGGTAATTGTGCAATGGTATGACGTGTCTTTTGTGCCCTGTCGTAACTAATTGTTCCCCCGACACCAATATAAAATCCCTGACGAATAAAGGCTTGGGCTTGGGATAAACTCCCCGCAAAACCATGAATAACTCCGGTTCGTGGTAGCTTGTACTTTCTCAAAATTGCCGCCAATTGATCATGGCTTTTTCTGGAATGGAGGATCACGGGCAGATCATGTTGTTTAGCAAGTTTTAACTGCGCTTCTAACAGGCCTTTCTGCTTGTCAAACTGCGGATCTGGCATATAAAGGTCAAGGCCAATTTCACCTACCGCGACACAGTTGGCCTCTTTTTCTTGTAATTTCTGCTCCAACTCATCTAAATGCGCCTCTTGATGTTCAGCAATATAAAGTGGATGTAAACCCAGAGCGGCATAAATGGGGGAATACGCTTTAGCTAACGCAGAAACTCTCTGGAAATTCATTTGGCTTATCGCGGGAACGATAATCTTTTCCACGCCCATCTGTCTGGCTTGTTGCAGGCTGGCTATTTCATCACCCGCAAAAGGAAAGAAGTCAAAATGGCAATGGGTATCAATAAACATCTAATTGTCCGAGTTATCCAAATTCTTCATCATAATAGTGTCTGTCGTTTGCCCATTTTCCATGACATCGGGCGCGGAGGATTCCACTATTGGGTGATAATTGAAGCTGCTGAGGAAATGGTTTCTGCGAAAACAATGGCGGTTGACGCTATCCGCATTTAACCCCGTGCGGCATACCCCATAACTTTTACATTCGGCATCGCCAAATTTTCCGCTAACAAACGTGTGCCCAATCGTTGCCAGAAAATATCGTCCGCAACGCCGCCCCAAATGATAATCCTGATTTAGTGCACTAAGCCGGCTTCCCAATGCCATTGCAGCCAATGGTGCCGGCGGATAAATTTCGAAGATTTGCACATCACCCGGCGGATTTTCAATAAACTTCTGTGTCTTACGGTAACTTCGTGCATGGAGGTTGAGCATCTTAACCATCTTTTGCAAACTACTGGCCTCTAGCCAGCGCTCCATGCGCTTGAACCACTGACGCGTATAGTAAAGTGGTGAAGGCACTGTTCGGATCACAACGATAGTATCCGCTCCCCGGCGATAAGCTTCCTGTACGGGGATCGCATCACAAATACCACCATCTTGATAAACAACATCATCAAGGGTAACACCATTACGGTAAAACCCCGGAATAGCACTTGAGGCTTTGACAATATCCATCCAATTTTTTTCATCGGGATGCAGATAATTCGCTTCAAAATTATCAGCACGGCAAGCGCACATATAGAATTCACGTCCCGCATCAAACTGATGCATTGCAGCAGAAAGATTAAGTGGCAACTGCTCAGAAATCGTATCAATATACCAATCTAAATCGATCAAATGCCCACCGCGCACAAAACGCAATGGATTAAAAAAAGCCGGGTCGGTCGTATAACGGTTGATGACCTTGCGGGCATATCCCCGCTGACCACAAATATAGGCAGACAGGTTTTGCGCTCCCGCAGATGTTCCAAGGAACAGTTCAAATGGATTAAAACCAAGCCGGAGGAATTCATCCAAAACACCGGCGGTAAAAATACCTCGCTGACCACCACCTTCACAAACGAGTGCAATTTTTCCAGGTTTACTCGGTGATTTATATGCTAAAGGCTCTATATTACCCAATGTTACTGGAATACGTTTCCCCACTCTTCTCTCCCCCTGAAAGTTAATGATACCACCAGTCCATAGCATATTAGCTGAATATCTATCAGTATATCGTTGCTCAAACAACTTGCTTGTAACATTTTTATAAAAAATGCCCAAATTAATCATCAATCGTTAAATCAATATGAAAGTAACAAGTTGCCGGAATGCCGCTAATGAATAACATTCTTGTGAGATAATCTCATTGCTTAACAAAATGTTATTTGAGGAAAAGAAATAAAAAGAGTGGCTATATATCAGCCACTCCATTCATAATGTCTGTTATTTTTTAATCTATAATGATTTTTTCAATCCATAGTGGTTTTTACATCGAGATCACTGCTTAATCTCTATTGTATTTTTCACTGATTTGACGCCTTTCACGCCATGAACAATTTTGGCTATTTTTGCCGCTTGATGTTTGTTTTTAACAAAACCGGAAAGATGAACAATACCTTTTTCTGTTTTCACCGAAATGTTTTTACTATTTATGCCCTTATGTTCCAGCAATGCCGCTTTCACTTTCGCCGTAATGGCACTATCGTCTAAATAAACATCTGCCTTTTTCAAGGAGCTATCAATTTTTTCTCCTGCAACATCCAGGGATTTATCGATTTTTTGCCCCGTACTCTCCAATGTTTTTCCCGAAGAAATATCGGCTGCCAGAGCACCACTACTGCTCAGTACCGAACCCAGAACAACAGCCAGCAGTGAATGGGTAAACTTGATATTTTTCATCCTACCACCTTCCTAACTTCAGTTTGAACGGTTACCAAGACAGTATGTCAATTAGCCAGTAGTGATAAAATGGAATTTACAAAAAATAACGTATATTTTCATTAAACCAGAGAATTATTCTATTAATGGCAAAAATATCAGAATATACATACAGAATAAATCATAGGGCCAACAGGATAGCTGGCCCGAAAAGAGATTAATGTTCCCGCGTCTTGCGGAAAGAAACGTCAGGATAGCGCTCACTGGTCAGGTTTAAATTGACCATGGTGGGTGCAATATACGTTAAGTTATCACCACCATCGAGAGCCAAGTTCAGCTCGTTTTTGCGTTTGAACTCTTCCAGTTTCTTCGCATCGCTGCACTCTACCCAGCGAGCCGTGGAAACGTTAACCGGTTCATACAACGCTTCAACGTTATATTCACTCTTCAAACGGGCAACAACCACATCAAACTGAAGCACCCCCACCGCGCCGACAATCAGATCGTTATTGGACAGCGGACGGAATACCTGTACCGCGCCTTCTTCCGACAATTGCACCAGACCTTTCAGCAATTGCTTCTGTTTCAGCGGATCACGCAGACGAATACGGCGGAACAATTCAGGGGCAAAATTAGGAATGCCGGTAAATTTCAGCTCTTCACCTTGGGTAAAGGTATCGCCAATCTGAATAGTGCCATGATTGTGCAGACCGATAATATCCCCCGGATAAGCATGTTCGACATGAGAACGATCCCCGGCCATAAAGGTCAGTGCATCAGAAATGACAACCTCTTTCTTAATGCGGACTTGGCGCAATTTCATGCCTTTTTCATATTTACCGGAAACGACGCGCATAAATGCGACGCGGTCACGGTGTTTCGGGTCCATATTCGCCTGGATTTTGAACACAAAGCCGGTGAATTTTTCTTCACACGCGGTCACGTCACGCGCATCGGCCCGGCGAGGCATCGGGGTTGGTGCCCATTTCACCAAGCCATCCAGCATATGATCAACCCCAAAGTTGCCCAATGCCGTACCGAAAAAGACGGGTGTCAATTCGCCCTGCAAAAAGGCTTCCTGATCAAATTCATGGGATGCGCCTTTGACAAGTTCCAGCTCTTCGCGCAATTGATTCGCCAGCTCTTCACCCACTGCCGCATCGAGTTCGGGGTTATCCAATCCCTTGATGGCGCGAACCTCTTGAATGGTATGCCCTTGACCAGACTGGTACAGGTAAGTTTCATCAAGATAGAGGTGATAGACGCCCTTGAAGGATTTACCACAGCCGATTGGCCATGTAATCGGGCTACAGGCAATGTTCAGTTCATTTTCCACTTCATCCATCAGCTCCATGGGATCACGAATATCACGGTCGAGCTTGTTCATGAAGGTCAGGATTGGCGTATCACGCAGACGAGTCACTTCCATCAGCTTACGGGTACGATCTTCGACCCCTTTTGCTGCATCAATGACCATCAGACAGCAGTCAACGGCGGTCAGCGTGCGGTAAGTATCTTCCGAGAAATCTTCATGCCCTGGCGTATCCAGTAAGTTAACCAGACAGTCGGCATACGGAAACTGCATCACGGAAGTGGTAATAGAAATACCACGCTGTTTTTCCATCTCCATCCAGTCTGATTTAGCGTGCTGGTTGGAGCCGCGGCCTTTTACCGTACCCGCTTTCTGGATCGCCTGTCCGAACAGTAATACTTTTTCGGTAATCGTGGTTTTACCCGCATCCGGGTGGGAAATGATTGCAAAGGTGCGCCGTTTAGCGACTTCTTGCAGAAATGGGGAATTTGACATCAATTGGGATCTTCTAGTCTGTACACGGATTGATACCGTTTGGGAAGCGCTTCTTGACAGCGCCCCGCTTTCAAATCCGTCGTGTTAATCGTGATTGGCGCTTATTTTGGCTGAACTTGAGGTTATAAACAATCAATGGTTATCTAATCCGTTACCATTTGCTCTCAACGTGTGCCAATGCTCAGTTGTAGCTGCTTGCAATCGTTGTTTCTTCAGCTCATGAACAACTGTGGCTAAACCACAAATTCCTTCACTACCAAAAATCGATGATAGTCTGTCGAACTACACCAATGATGGTGCAATTAGCGCAGTGGTATGTTTCGCAAGTGCTTCTCAATTGCTTCAATCATAGATTTGGTGAGCGGCAAATGGGCTTTTTCTTTCGCCCATACTTCATGGAAGCCTGCCACAGTTTGCTTGGCCGTATCCAACACCAACTTTTCTGGCAACATGGCTTTGGCCGCTAAGTGCGATAATTCATCCAGAGTAAAATCACTGAACTTTTTGCTGCGGCTAACCTTTAACGAGGCATTATCATCAGGAATGTAGGGAATGGTCGAGACAAAATCATAAGCCGGTGCAATTGATGCAGTGCGCTTGTCTTTGTAAATCACAGACCAGTTCTTCAAATGCATATCAGCATTGCCAATTAGCGTATTGAACACCAACCTACGAGTAAATTCAGCAATGTCTTCCTCTTGACCTTCTATGCCGATAACCTGCGCGATATTACACATACTGGCCTTTTTGTATTTATCTTGAGGATATACGCCAAAGACTTGCGCAAAGTCCTCAATATGTATTGCTTGCCCATCAGCACGGTCAAACCGCTTGATCGCAAAGGCACTATCGCCAAACTTTCCGATTCCTTCCGGGATGTTAGCAATCTGGTTAATGGGTAACAGCTGAATTTCTGGCACATCCATTCCTAACATTCGTGCCAATTCCATCATCGAATATTCATTTTCCGGCACGGCTTCAAAGCGAGATGATGGCAATTTCACAATCCATGAGCCACCTTTACCTGTAGCTGGGATCGTCAAACCGCCATTGGCATGTTGCACTGCTGAAAATTTCAACTGCACACCCGCCAATGAAAAGCGCATCGGTGCTTCGTATTTGGTTTCATCTTCAATTTCTTGATGCACATTAGGCGGCAGTGCTTCACCATCGGCAGGTTCAACAGTGATCGCTCCCGCTAAGTCCTGTCCTAACACCCACAATAGAAAAAATTCCCGCGCCGGGTTCACACTAGCACGCTCTGCCAGGTAGTTACGCATCGTTTCTTCTGGCAGTAGATTGGAGAAAAACGGTGTTAACTTGGTTTGGGTAGGTTTGAAGTTAGTGAGCAAACCACCGAGCGAATCTTTAAAGCCAAGTCCTAACACAGGCCGAGATTCATCATTCGTGTAAGCATCCGTAAAGGCAAATAGCGTTCTGTCATTGCCAACGTTGGTGATCGTTGCGATAGGCTCGCCGTAAAGCAAAACGTTTAGAGTGGATACATTGTTACTCATCGCTGTCTCCATCTAAATTGTATGCAGGTGACACCTGTTCACCCTCATTCTGATTACCTTTGCTACTTCGAATGATCGACTTTATCGCTGGCACAGATTTTTTAGGCGCGACAAATAGCTCTAGGTCGAGTACACGCGCAAGTGCAATCAAACTGGAAACCCTTAGGTCAACGCCTCCAGACTCGATTTTCGAGATATGGCTTTGAGGTACACCTGATCGGGCGCTCAGCTCTCTCTGGCTAAAACCTTTACGTGCGCGTGCTTCTCGAAGGCTTTCCAGTATTTGCTCTGTTACATAACTCATACTTGATATGCTTTAATACATCATTGGCCAGAAAATATATATAAAAACATATCACGACAATTAAGAGAGTACAAGTTTGATTAGCTATTACATATCAACAAGGCGAAATTGATCTACTATGGTAGATAATCAATGGTGCATCACGCTTTACCGGCTTAGTTTCCACTCAGATAACTTTAATGAGACCGGAAAACACATTCCCAACTACTAGAGTACTTTTTAGCTCACCCCCAAGAATGGAAAGGGCTTTCAAATCCGTCGTGTTAATCGTGATTGGCGCTTATTTTGGCTGAACTTGAGGTTATAAACAACCAATGATGTTGAAGACACCACAACCGCTCTTGCGTTTCATACAGTTATACGCTATTCAACCAAACGTGTTCTTTTCAGCCACCAAACAACGGCAACGCCATAATAATGGCATCTTCCTTACCTGCCGCAGTCGGGTAATAATTCTTACGGATGGAAACTTCATTGAAGCCCAGATCTTCGTATAAACGAATGGCGGATTGATTCGAGCGTCGCACCTCAAGCCACAATGTATTGATCTGTTTTTCCGGCAAAATATTGATAAGATGCGTCAACAATGCCCTGCCATATCCCCGTGATTGATGCTCAGGGTGAATAGCGATATTAAAGAGTGTCGCTTCGTCCATCACATATTGCGTTATCGCAAAACCAATAAGTTGGCCGTCCTGCGTTATCTTATAGTTGAGATAACGTTCTCCCTGACTGGAGTAAAAGGTTTTTTCACTCCACGGAAACGCATGGCTGGCCTGTTCTATTTGAAATGCGGCGACAAGATCAACGGGAGTTAATAGAGAAATATTCTTCATAATGGTAAATTTGTTGCCAAAGAGCACGTTTTGCATTCCCATCAAGAGATAAGTCATTTAATGCTGGGCTTCTCAAAGAAATCCCTTGTATTGATAAGGTAATATCAACCCCTAACAGCCAGCTTGGACAGTGGATTGATTCCGAAAGTAGCTCAACATCTTTTGTCGTGATGCAATATACCGATGAGGCATCGATCCCCATGGCTGTAAAAATATCAGCAAACAATGAATGACTTAAGTCAATGTGATCATGGCTAATGATCAATAGACGGGTTGAATCAGGGATGAGGACAGATAATTCACCTTGCAACGCCAAAGGGCTACGCAAAACCCATTGGGTGATCCCCAATCGGGAGAGTAATCTGTCACGCTTCGTCATCGTGTTTTATTCCATCTGCCATAAAAAATAACCAGTAATATATCAGAGCGCTAATCCCTGCGCCAATTGGCATGGCATCTCAGCTCTGCCCGCTGATACTTAATTACTTGGATAAAGATTGATAAGGAGCTATACATAGATGTCAGTATTAACCCCGGCCAGTGAAGTTATCCTGCGCCATCATGAGCAATTCCGCCCTCATCACTTGCTGTTTGCCGGTGATCTTCAGGACAATCTGGCAACAGAAATCGACGCTGCAAGTGTGCGAGTGCATACTAACCAATATCACCACTGGCAATCGCTGATCCGCCAGCTTGGTGATAATGCCCACTTCGGCCTTGTCGCGGATAACGCATTTATCAGCGGATGCGATACGCTGATTTATTACTGGCCAAAAAGCAAACAGGAAGCACGTTTCCAACTACGCAGCCTGTTTTCTATCCTGCCACCCGGCACTGATATCTTTATTGTCGGTGAAAACCGCAGTGGTGTTCGCAGTGTTGATAAATTAATGGAAGGTATTGCGACTTTTCGTAAGATTGATACCGCACGCCGTTGTAGCCTGTTTTATGGTCAATTGA
The DNA here is from genome assembly GCF_028599065.1 of Xenorhabdus sp. PR6a. NCBI lineage: Bacteria > Pseudomonadati > Pseudomonadota > Gammaproteobacteria > Enterobacterales > Morganellaceae > Xenorhabdus > Xenorhabdus sp. PR6a. Next base: position 54,759 of record NZ_JAQRFJ010000014.1, read on the forward strand.
CAAATCAGGTTCAGTTTGATCAAAACAACTGGTGGAACAGCTATCAAGTGGAAGATGTCACCATCAATACCCTGCCCGGCGTCTTTAGCCAGGATGATTTAGATGTCGGTAGTCGTCTGCTGCTTTCTACGTTTAATGCGCCCATCTCTGGCAGCCTGCTGGATATGGCATGTGGTGCCGGCGTATTGGCTGCCGTATTGGGTAAAAAGAACCCAGATTTGTCCCTGACACTGAGCGATGTCAATGCTGCCGCCATCGTATCGAGTAAAGCAACGCTGAACGCCAATAAACTGCAAGGTAATGTGGTCACCAGTAATGTCTATTCTGCCATTGAAGGAAAATTCGACTGGATTATTTCTAATCCCCCTTTCCATGATGGCCTGAAAACTAACCTGGCGGCGGCCGATGATATGATCCGCATGGCGCCAACTTACCTGAAATCCGGCGGTAAATTGCGGATTGTTGCCAATGCGTTCTTGCCTTACCCTGCCCTGCTGGATAAGGCCTTTGGCAACCATGAAGTCATTGCGCAAACTGGTAAATTTAAAGTTTATCAAGCGACCAAAAGATAATTCTGACGGTCAGTGTTCCTTGTTTTGCCTGTCCCCGCTTAACGGGCAGGCAATTGATATGCCGATTTTTACACCAGTCATACGTTTTCTCGCTAAATAATGATTGACGCCAGCCATAAAATCTCTAGAATGCGCCCCCATGCTATTCGTTTAAGCGATAGTCTCTGGATAGGCGAGGGTGGCGGAATTGGTAGACGCGCTAGCTTCAGGTGTTAGTGTTCTTACGGACGTGGGGGTTCAAGTCCCCCCCTTCGCACCAAATCAGATAGCTATCAGTTAAACAAATAAGACAAATGGCAGTACTTGCGAGGGTGGCGGAATTGGTAGACGCGCTAGCTTCAGGTGTTAGTGTCCTTACGGACGTGGGGGTTCAAGTCCCCCCCTTCGCACCATTCGTTAGTTTTCTAACGCCTACCCAAGTCTACAAATTCCATAAAAACCCCAATAAATCAACTAACTTCATTACTTTGACGTCTACTGTAGTCCGTTGCAATCAACATGCAGCATGGGACATAATCAGGGGCACCTACACTTCGATTATAAATGTGCCCCCTAAAATGAAGCTCAACGCCAGACAGGTAAAGACCGCAAAGCTCAAAGACAAAACCTACAAAATGGCCGATGAAGTACATCATCAGGCGTCAGTTATGAGTAAAATAAGTGTCAACGTATATCAGGACTAGACACTCATATCGGCTCGTCTGACATTCGCCAACTTAAAACCATCCACCTACTAGCCCCGATTAAAAAAGTTGATGCCAGCGGGAAGCATGATGTCGCACAGCATCTCCAACAGCGTGCGACGGCCATAATGCGTTATACAGTACAAAACGATTACATCGACTCAAATCCAGCTAGTGATATGGCTGGGGCGTTATCGACAACCAAAGCACGACACTATCCAGCTCTACCCTCTAGTACTACAGCCGTAAACACTCTGTAATCATAAGGTTATCCCGGTAGCGATAATGACATTGTTGTGCGTAGTATTGGTGTCGTCGTCGCCAAGATGACCAATGTAAAACCTGTTCGACGGTCTCTCCGGCCTTTTCCATTAATTTTGACAGTAGCCTACACAGTTCCGCCACACTGAGAGCTATCACCCCCTTCGGCGTTTTTTTCTCCCGTATCCGCAAGACCGCCAGAACCGCATGGGCCAGTAGCGATAAGGTCATGTGCCGATACCAGCGATGGCCTGCCACCTGAGCTAGGGTCTTCAGGTCAGCCTGTTCCCGGCACGCATACACGACATGATAAGCCCGTTTCTGTTTTTCATCCCGGCTGCGCTGGACCAACAGATGTTGAATGCCATCAGGCGTGCGTTCTCCTATCCATTCCCCCAGTTGCCAGCCATTTTTACGTTCAACATCACTGAGTCATCCCCGGAGATAAGCGAGGCTGCGTTGCTGTGGGCCGGGATGGTGAAACAACGGAGCCAGACGGGTAATGAAGTGAGAGAAGTTCCTGTTCCCAAGCGTTGGCCGATGAGTGCAGAGTGCAGGGTGCACCACCCGTATTTTCAGGAAAAAATGTCATGGGCTATCATGCCACAATGGGGCGTACGGCTGTAGTACTAAGAGGGCGATCTCTCAATAAAGCCGATCTTGCAAAGTCTCGTAGCCGCCTCAAATCCGCAGTTAACTTGCTGAATAGTAAGATCCGCCGAACAAAAACTGAGCTATGGTTCAAAGAGAGTTTGCTAACACAACACCACATCCCACTGCCTAACCTAACAGACGGCCGCTATACCGCGTATGCGATGCGTATCACAGAAAGAGGTACAACCCTGCTCGCGCATGTTGGGCTGAAAGCTGAACATGATCAGCTTAAGGTGGTAAATGCAGGCATCACTAAAGGTGATCTGGAATGGCTATCGGTTGAACATCCACCTTTGAAGCGGCTAAAGAAAGTGTTCAACAACAGCTTTTATCTATACGACCACGCCGCTGACGTGTTGCTTACCACCTACAATAGCGTGCGCGTGCCGCGTCTGATTGGCCCGGCTCAATTTGATGTCGTCGATGCGTACGTTTATCAGGAGCAGGAAAAGGCGCTGGCAGAACGCAAAGGAATTAAGTTTGACGAGTACACCATCACTCGTTCGGCAAAACCTGAGTTTAACGTATTGCCCTATCTGATATCACCCGGTCGCTCGAAACATGACCCGCTAACCAAATCGCAAAAGATGAAGCATCACCACACTTACTTGCAGCCGCATGAGTATGGGGTGTTTGTCCTTATTAGCGATGCCCAGCCTACAAGCCCTTCTATTGCGCGCCCTAACCTGGTGGAAAACCTGCTGATATGGGATGCCCAAGGCGATGCCGTGGATGTATTTAACCACCCGTTGACCGGAATCTATCTCAATAGTTTCACCCTAGATATGCTCAAGAGTGGCGACAGTAGCAAGAGTTCGATTTTTGCCAAGCTCGCCCGGTTGATGGTGGAGAACTGACAGAACGTGTGGCGGTAATTCGTTATCGCCGTAAATGTACCACTAGAGATATTCTTGCAACCATCTACTCACGCCATCAACATCAAAAGCTCGTAATCCGTATCCCTGAGTAAGCAATACATCGGGTAGGTATTCGTCATATTTCTCAAGAAATTTTTCAGGCACGCTTTCGGCAAGAAGACATTCTGATGGTAACCCATCCCTAAGCGTATTGGCTAACATCTGCTTAACTTCATCCACTGTGGTTTGTTCAACTTCAATGACACCCGCAAACGATCCGGTCTTGAAGCCACATTGAAGTAGCAATGCTGATAATGTGTTTACGGTTTGATCCCCTAGCCAGGGAAGGATATAAACGTGCTGCCCCTGCTGAATAAAGTATTCAGAAGATAAATTGTTGCTGCGAAAATAATGCAAACCTTCTTCAAACAGATTTCTGGCTGAGGCATCTACAAAGTCGGCCTTATGTTCACCAACTACGATTCGGTAATCACCTTCCCGGTAGATGGCTAGCATTTCCTGCCGGACAGCATCATGTATGGACATGCCTCCACCACCAAATAAAGGCGGTTGTCCCCCCTTTGTCACTTCGACGTAAATGGCTTTTTTTTCGCTGTCGATGTCGGTTATTTTCCAGCGTCGCCCGCCAAAAATGATATGTTGTTCAGGCAGTAGTGGTGAATCAACGGGCACAGAACCCAGTGTTTTGTTGCCAGCGACAATGCGAAATTCTTCCGGTGTACTGAAGACAGCATAAAATGTGTATTGATTAACCAGCCGTTCGCCTTCTACTCCAAGTACGAGCTCTCCACTGGAGAGCTGCGTCAGAAACTGAAGTTTTCCCATATGTTGTAGCAGTGTTTTAAAATTATTCAAATCGACTTTCTGAAATGGCCCATGCTGGCATAGTTGCGACCAGAGTTGATCCGCGCGCACCCCTCCCCACTGAGCAACGATCGCCAGGATTTGATGAAACAACGTGGAGTAGTGCATTTGCCGGGTATTGGCAGGTTCAAACCATTTACTCCCTATCAACAATCTTATCATCGCCATTGATTGAATAAGTTGTAGCCTCAGTTGATCGACAATACTTGATGTGTGTGTCAGTTCATGTTCTGCGATCAACATTCTCAGCACGGCGGGAGAGCCGCGTCTGCCAGAACGCCCCATGCGCTGGCGCAGGCTGGCAACGGAATGCGGTGGGGTTACCTGTATCACAGAACTGACTTTGCCGATATCTATGCCCAGCTCCAGCGTCATCGTACAAATGGCAGTGGTAGGAAAATTTCCTTTCTGGAGTCGTTGTTCGAGTGTTTCACGCAGGTCTTTTGACAACGAACCATGATGAGGAAAGAACTCATTAGGAACGATGCTCGCCTCGCTGAGATCGCTAAGCGTAGCGGCGATGCTTTCGGCTCGTTTACGGCTGTTAGCGAAAACCAGATGGGAATCGCCACGGCAAAACCGAAAGATATCGTGACAGATCTGCGTTTCAGCCGAAGGCGACGGTTCTTCACCTGAGGAGATCATGGGTTCCAGATAGCCTTTTACCTGTACCTTTAATGTGGCGTGACTCTCGTTGTCAGTGATGATGTCGCAGGGAAGACGCTGATTCGGTCGCAGGGATAATGGCACTTTCTCCAGTTCTCCCAGCGTCGCGCTTAAGGCGACTCTGGGAACCGGGTTGTTAACTCTTCCCTGTATATGATCAATCCGGTTCAGCAGGGAGAGAAGCTGCATACCTCGCTCTGAGCCGATAAAGGCATGGAATTCATCAATAACGATATAAGCTAGTGGAGCGAAAGCCTGCTTTAGCCAGCCAGAGGAACGGATGAGCATCGCTTCCAGCGATTCCGGCGTAATGAGTAGAATACCGGAAGGATTTTTCTTTGCTTTTAGTTTTTTACTCTGCGTAACATCACCATGCCAGGGGGTAACGGGCATTTCCAGCGCATCACCAAGACCTTCCAGTCGTCGGTACTGATCGTTAATTAACGCTTTGAGCGGGCTGATGTACAGGATACCAAAACCATTCTGAATATCCGCGATAGCGGAGCAGGCGGGCAAAAAGCAGGCTTCCGTTTTACCGGCAGCGGTGGCAGCGCTGATCAATACATCTCGATCACCTGCTAATATCGGCGGGATCGCTTTTTTTTGTAGCTCCCGTAGATCACTCCAGCCTTGCCGATATATCCACTTCTGTATGCGTGGATCCAACCGTTGATATGCACTCATCATAGCCTAAAGTCTATTAAACCGTCCTCATCAGTGTCACTGTCCGAAGTGATCTCATCCATATCACTGGGCTTTTCCTCTGTGATATTCACACCTGCAATAAGCTGCGACCAATGGATGGCCGGGTTTTGTTCCAGTACGGCAAGCATATCCAGAAAGGCTTTAATCGTATTTCTCGGTGTACGGAAATAAGCATCGCCGATGGTATCGCTACAATGACGTAAAAATGCTGTCAGAGCTTCATCGGGAACAAGATATTTGTCCTGCTCTCCGCCCGCGTATACGTGGCGCAGATTTTTTAGAAGAATGTAGAGTTCCTCTGGCGTCAGGCTGGCCAAATGCAGGGACGGGGATGAGTAGTCAATCACGCCTGCGCGCTGTGCAAAGCTGTTTTCAGCCAGGCGCGACTGAAGTGCTTCATAGCTGTATAGTCCTTTACGAGGATCAAACAGGAACTCCGGAGTACCGCCGAGCAGAAAGCCAATATGTTCAGCCGTTCCCTGAAGACAATCGTTCAGAATACGCAGTATTTGCTCATAGTTCGCGACCCGGGCCTGCGTATTATTAAGCTTGTAGAGGTTAACCATTTCATCCAGATTAACCAGTAGACCCGTATATCCGGACTGACGGACAAACAGGCTCATCAGCTTCAGCGAATCGTAGAAAGAAGCATCCGAGATAATGGTGCGTACACCAAGATCGTTTCGGGCGTCAGTTTTCGTAGTGTATTCGCCTCTCAGCCAGCGGATAGCATTAGATTTTAAAACCTCATTATCCTGCTCATGGCCCTGCCAGTAACATTCAATGACTTTGGCGAAATCATAGCCGCCAACCATATCGGACAATGCAGTGAGTTTTTGATGAATAACGGCAGGAACGGGTAAATTTGTGCTTTCCGCCTCTTTTCGGGCTTCTGTGATAAAGCGCTCAACCACGCTCAGTAACGCATTTCCATCAGACTTGTTACGGGTGGATAAATTCTTCATCAGTTCAGAGTAGAGGTTTCGAGCCTGTCCACCTGAGGCATGGATACGGCGATCAGGGGATAAGTCGGCGTGCACTGTGACCAATTTTTTCTCTAAGGCAATTGAGCGAACGACGCTTAAAAAGAATGTCTTACCTGAACCATATTCCCCGATAATAAGCCGGAATCCCGCGCCGCCATCGACGATACGTTCGATATCCTGCCAGAGTGCTTTTATCTCGTTTACCCGACCAACTTGAATATGCTGAATGCCAATTTTAGGCGTAACGCCCGATTTCAGCGACTGAATAATAGCGTCTCTTTCTTTGAGACGAATACGAATGCCAGACATGAATTATCCTTTGAGTTCCTGTGCAATTTCTAGGTCAACGTAAATATCATCGTCGTCATCGAGAACCGGGGCGTCAACCTGTTCGTAAGACCAGTCATTAATTGCTTCAATGGCGCCGCTTACCATCAGGTTAAGCTGTTGGCATAGTTCAGTGACTTCGTTTCGCGTCCAGAGTTCTTTTTCCAGCAAGTGTTGGTACAGTTGGCTATGCGCCTCATCAAGACCAGAGGTTGATTGCGCAGGAGAGACTGTTGGAAGTACTTCTTCGGATTCATCTTCTACAAAAATGGAGCTTAGCAACTGACGAACGTCTTTCGTGTCAGACTCATGGCGCGCAAGAATATTTTCATTGAGAGAAAATTCATTATCTGCACCATCTGCGACAAATATGGCAGATGGTGATGTTTTTTCCACTGTCGACAGGCGATGGATATCACTGGTGACGGTGCTACTGTCCAGCCCAAGGCTGGTGTAGATTTTTTCCAGTTGTTTAATTTCTGCGGGATCAATTTTGCCATCAGCATAGGCGACACTGATAACAACGTTGCCAATAGCGGATTTTTCTTTATCGCTGAGTTGCTCCATTTTACCTTTTAGGCCAGCCATACTGGCAGGGGTATTCAGTTGCCAATTAAGGTAAGCGTGTAACGAGCGTTTTTCTGTCGGCGACAGCAGGTGATTAGAGTCAATCACTTTCTCCAGCGATACTTGCTCCGATGTATCAACGTATTTATCTGTTTGTGCGACCATTGCGCCGAGTCGGAGGGCAACGGAAACAAAAATGAATTCTGTTGAGGGTGAGAAGAATTCGCCGTGCCCGTCGGCAAATAAAACGACTCTACCGTCAGGTTCCGGTTTAAAATGATGGTATCTCATATCCGGTGCTATGCCATAACCCGCCCGTTGAGCGAAATTCTGCATCAGCTCGGCTTCTTTTTTATTGATTTTTTCTGGAAGTGGCATGCCCAGACGGGACCAAAAATCAGCGACAGTAGCTAGCCCGGCACTTTCCTGAATTTTACCTTCAGCCCAGTTTTTAAATTCCGTAAACATCTGTTCTGCGCTTTCGGTAAGGATTTCATTGGGCAGTAGCATAATGGCTGCTACGTCGTTTCTTGACGTATCTTTTTTACCGAGGTAACGGCTGTACGCATCCAACTCGTTGATACAGGATTCCGCAACTTGTATCAATTTTTGTACAGGTGCTCTTAGAATGCTTGGATCAGGGAGATCGGGAAGTTCAATGAGGCTTCTTCTGAGTGAACTGCTAGCCGGCGTGTACTCTAACTTAAGTCGGGTCTTATTGGGCTTAACCACAAGACCTTCACCAAATTTTTTGACGTAACATTGTTTAAAGAGCGCAGTGAATTCCTCCGCACAGCGACGCGCCGGAGTTCGTAAAGCATATTCGGTATAATATTTTACCCATGCCAGTGCTAGCTCAGCCGGGATAGGTTTCTTCTGAGCAACAATAGTTGCCAGACGAAACTGAAATAATAATGAACTTCCTGAGGCGAAATATTCATTTTCATTATCGATGACAATGGTATTAGGCCGGAGAAGCAACATAGCTTCCATTAATTGAGTCGCGTAACGCCGGAATGAATTGTTTGTTTGAAAAATGTGTCTCAAGCGTGAGACTTCTTCAAATAACATTTTAAACTCAGTATCCGGGAAGTCTTTCTGTTTCCCACCAACCAGAATGCGACGTTCTAATCCGTAAAAATAGATGAAAACGTAGCCGATAGGGCAGGTAACATCGTTACGATCACTTGCCAGCCAGTCAAGATAAGCGCCACGACATGATGGAGAGAGTGTTGAATAACTGGGCCAATACCCTAATGAATCATCCTCGTGATGTCTGGTGACCGTCTGGATAGATAATGCATCATTAACCAGCGAGGCATCGGAACCATGACTATAAAAATCAGTGTATTTTTCCGAAGCATCAGATTTTATCTGTCCTCCCAAATAAAAATTGCCACGATTAATAACGATATTTTGGACTTTGACATTTTCTCCTGGGATTACCCATCGTGCTGGAGTTCTATTATGCTCGGTGGATGAGTTTGTTACTTGTCTGTGGCTACTACGAAATTCAACTGCTAAGCCATTAACGAGAGTGAAAGTCGCAAGTGCCTCATCGTCTGATGCTTGTATCTGAGATGAAGAAGTATTTACGTTTTTTACCGATTTAACAGGGTGAGATGATTGGCTTATCGTATTTTTTGAAGTGTTGTTCCTGCTGTACTGGCTGGCAGTGCTATTTTTTTTCTTTTTGAAAAAAAGGAGATAGATAAATATCAACACAACAAAAAAAATCCAGGAGTCCATTTTTACACCCTTAGTAGTCGCTGATGATGCTTTTTCATATGGTACCACAATCGGGAAATAGGGTAAGAAAAACTGGACAATAGATGGAGAAATCATACTGTGATACGGTGCCCCTGTATTGGGGCATGTTCAGATATGAATTTAAAATGGGGAGTGCGTTTAGGCAGATCAATAAATGCGTTCAGAATATATTCTTCAATCCAATTTAAGAACGAAGATTATGTATCCGTTCCGTCGGTAATTCCTTTGCTACATCACTAAACCCACGTAATTCATGCCATACCGTTGGATCGCCAATAATGAAAATATGTTTTTTCGCTCGAGTCAGTGCAACGTTTAACAAATTAGGCTTGCGGGCTGCCCATTGTGCTCCGCCATCATTATTTTTGTCACAACCCAGTACAAAAATAACAATATCGTTTTCTTTGCCCTGAAAAGTATGCACTGTGCCAATACAATTCTTTTGCCACGTGTCGAGTTCCTTGCGCGTTATTAAAGGCAAATATTGCCGCCAGGTGGTCAAATCCCGATTTTCCAGCAATTCAAAAAGGGCGGCTTTAACCGCCTTGAACGGTGTAATAACGTAAATAGAATGGAGTGGGATATTCGCTGCAAGTAAGCGATCCAATAGTCTGAGCAAATCTTTACCGTGACTGTCTCGATATTGCTTTTCACCTTGTCCTCCAACAGATGCCTGCCAATGGTTTTCCAGCGCATCGCTAACAGATTGGCAACGGATCTTGTCAACATCAAGCCCATGAATCATACGGTTATTATAAGATATTCGATTAGCCAGACTGAACATAGGTTCAATGCAGCGGCGATGTACCCACAACGGTATGCCGATCCAGACTGGATTGTCCATTACGTCTAACTCACACCCCCAATGATTGATGCGATCGGCAACCTGCTGCACCGACAGTAATCCAGGATTCCAGTCCTTAGCATATTCCTGCAACACATCCTGACAAAGTCGTTCAACTAAGGGTGGAGAGGTAGTAAATACGGGTTCAATTTGTAAGGGATCGCCTACTACCAGCACCCGCTTGGCACGCCAGATCCCTCCAACAGCTTGTTGCGGTGGTGCTTGACCGGCTTCATCAATCATCAACCAGCCGAGTTCTTCGCTTTTTACACCATAAAACATACGTCCGATAGAGGCGAAAGTTGTAGATATTACCGGCACGAACATGAACAACGTTTGCCACCAACGTAGAGGAGTAGTTTCGGTATGAGGTTGGGTCAAAAAAGCATTAAGGTTATTACGTATAATGGTTCTAAAACGCTTGATTCCCAGCGCCTCAAAAAGCCAGGCTTGATGCAGTTCTATCGCCGCGACAAATAATGCAGAGCGTTGACGGTTTATCTGTGCATTCTGCCAGAATGCTGTGCGTTGTAATGTGGCATCATTAATCGGCTGATTGATATCCGGCAACGCAATATCAGAAAACTGCTGCTGCAACGTTTTTAGTGAACGGTAGTCATCTGCTTGCTGCCGGGTAATTTTTTCAATGTCCTGCTGTAAGATTCGCTTTTTGGCCGCTATCTCATTAACTGATTTACGTTGTTCAGCGACTCGCCGGGTTTGTTCGACTTGCAACCCTGTCAGTTTTAATATCTCGTGTTGTACGCACCGCAGCGCTTCCTGATACTCCCGCACCCGTCTACGCTTCGTCAGGCGCGTTAGCCATCCTGGTGCATTACCTTCGATAATTTTTTGTTGCTGTGTTGCGTATTGGATCTGTTTTTCCAACGTGTCCCGCTCGGACTCAGCCTGTTCCAGTAAGCTAACCTGTTCTTCATACTCTCTCTCAGTTTGCGACATCATTAGTGATAACGTATTGAGCGCATCGTCATGCTGTTTTTCCAAGAGACTCGCAAACGTGACTAATTGTTGTTGTAGCTTTTCTGTCTGTTTAAGGCATGCGAGGAAACGTTCTTTGGCCACAGAGAAAGAGGTTTGTTTATGATAATGCTTCCATCGCCACAGACTGAGAAAATTTTCACCGTCAGGGCGAGAGGCTTCAGCCTTGGTATCACGCAAAAAATGTTCATCAAATAATAAACGTTGTGCAAATTTAGTCCGGTTTGCTTTTTTACCCAGAGCAACAGAAATTATTCCCCAGCATTGTTTCTCATCTTCCAATGGGCGATAGAGATGATAGGTTTTCACTTTACCTTGACGATCTTTTTCTTTTTTGTGTTCGCGCTTTGGGCGTTTCTCTGCGGCTAACTGGTTTGCTGTTGGTGCTAAATAGTCGAGCGAGTGGAATTCTTCATCCAGTGATTTCTTTTGTGGTAGCTCGTTTGAGATGTTTTCCACCGCCGCGTTATTGGATGATGCGATGACCATTTCAAAACCAGTGAGCTCATTCACAATAAAACCAGAGCTATCCAGCGTGTCATTAACCTTATTAAAACAGGAAAGAATTTTTGCTCGCTCAACAATATTGTGTGCCACCAGATCGCGCAAAAGCGTCGTTTTTCCTGTCCCTGGTGGACCATTGACGGAAAGTAACCCACCGTCAGCAAGTTCCTCTATTGCCGTGTTAATCGCAAATTGCTGCATTAATGACATGGCATGTTCGGGTTTAGAAGGCCAACGTCCGAGGGGCATTTTCTTGGGATGCAGGTTATTGATGATGGGAAGAAGCCCATCTTGTGAATAGAGGTCAGGTTTGCGTGATGCATTACGGGAAAGATAAGTTTTTAGGGCCTTGCATTTGTCCTCTTTTTCCAGGGCCGCAATGGCGTATTCAATGTCCTCAAAGAAAAAACTGTTTAAGATAGGAAGTGTGAAGGTCTTATCTTTACTGCTGACCTCTTCATCTTCACTTTCTATCTCATCATCACTCTCAAATGATGTTTTTACTCTGTCACTAGCCCCCTCCATCCAGTCTATTTGTATGGCATATTCCCATTCCGGTTCAAATTCTGCCCACTGTACTAAATATATGGTTAGCAGTGCCAAAATATCATTGGCTTTCAAAACACAAGGGCCATTTTCGCGAATTGGTTTCAATAAAGCGTTAAAGTTGTCGAGGTCATTTTTGAGATGTTCGCAGCTGGCTGAAAACTTCTTCGCTGTAAGCTCTTCAAAGCGCTCTTCACGCAGGTGCCCTAAAGCCCAGGGAAGAGAACTTACCGAAAACTTATCCAGTGCCGGGGTTCCCTCTGTGTTCAATGGAACTTTTGCAAAACAAGTTATTCCTTCCTTATCCAACCGTTGTTCAAGTTCTTCAGCATCAAGTCTTTCTACTGGACCAAACACGTCTTGGCTGATTGTGTTAGCAATAGCTTTATCAAACAAACCAATGTGTAAGCTATATAAGACCTTTTGATCAGGGATCTCATGTTGTTGACGAAGTTCAGCAGAAAGCCAAGGCAGTGCTTTATCCCCCAACTGATAGAGCACTTCAAGCGGAATAAGCAGACTTTTATCTTTTTTTTCGAGTGTATAGGGTTGGAAAAACTCTATACGCTGCCAGACTCGGAGAATATCATTCGGGTGGGGAGTCATAGCCATCATAGCTCTTTGATTATTATCCAACAAATGCAGAAAGTAATAAGAGTACCTCAATCAATACGGGTTTTATAGATATTTAACCTAAGTGCTTACATATCTTCGTAACAAAAATTATATGTGCCGAAAGCAAAACGTTTTTGTTCGGAAAAGAATTTAAGTGACTTGCCTCTAAACTTAATACAGCTCTCAGTGAGTCATATCGAAAATAGTTTTCACACGATACTGAGTACCAATGGATTGAATGAATGGGCGATTTTGTGGATGAGGACAACTTGACTTACTGTTTGAATATAAGCAATATTTTGCCCCCTTCGCGGGTAACAAAGATCGCAACTATTACCACTGGAGTCTGTCATGAAACTTTCGGATTTAGGCAATAGAATTTGCATTTTGGGGCCATCAAATAGCGGGAAATCGACGCTTGCTACGGCAATTTCAAGAAAATGTCACTTGAAGGTCATTCATCTGGATCAACTTTTTCATTTACCAAACACCAATTGGCAGGAACGTCCCGCAGATGAATTTATCTCATTGCACGATATGGCAATTAAGGAAGAGAACTGGGTTATCGATGGGAATTATACAAGATGCCTGACACAGCGTTTATCCAGAGCAACAGGTGTCATCTTATTAGATATCTCAACGGCATCAAGCCTATTACGCTACGTCAATAGAACGATATGCCAACGTAACCGCTGTGGTGCACTGGAAGGTAATAAAGATTCTATTAAATGGAAAATGATCCACCATATTACCGTGGTCACGCCAACAAGCAGGAAACGCTATGCTGCATTGTTTGAACGATTAACTATTCCCAAGATCAAACTGACCTCTATTAAACAAATCAAGGCACAATTTGATAAATGGGATCTTACTTGGTAAAAAGAATATCGCAATCAATATGGATTGGTATTAATGCGCCATTTTTATTCCCCAAAGGGGATATTTAGCAAGCTGGAAACTTTGTTTATTAGTTAGCGGGAAATTTTACGTTTATTATTAACTTCCCATCTTATTCCCATTCCATAATTCTGGGCATTAATTTCATTCCCAACATCGTGATGCATTTTCTGCATGGCGCATCTTTCATTTGCATTTCATCAAAGGTTAAAAAAATGTAAATATTCGATCAAATAAAAATCAGGAAATAAAAAATAAGAGGTTACCATGAACAGGCAAAAACTCATGCAGCAAATCATCGTGGCTATTCTGCTTGGGATTATTACCGGCTGGAGTTTTCATCATTATCTTGATGCCGGCCAGACAAAAGAAGTTGTCTCCTATATCAACATCATCACCGATATATTCCTGCGCCTGATAAAAATGATCATCGCGCCTCTCGTATTTGCCACGATTGTGACTGGCTTAATGTCAATCGGCGGATCATCGTCCGTAGGTCGCATTACCCTCAAGGCGATGACATGGTTTATTATCGCGGGCTTAGTCTCACTCGGCATTGGTATGTTGATGGCAAACCTATTCCAACCCGGCGTTGGGCTTCATGTTGCCATTATGCAGCAGGAAGAGGTGAATAGCGGCCTCAACACCAGCGGGTTCTCGCTGAAAAACTTTATCAGCCATATCTTCCCAAGCAGCTTCGCCTCTGCGATGGCGAATAATGAGATTTTGCAGATCCTGATTTTTTCCCTGTTTTTTGGTGCCGCGCTTTCCTATATCTGCCAGAACAGCCAGAAAATTAGCCCGATCGTGACCTTGATTGAAGATCTGGGGCGCATCATGTTTCGTATCACAGACTACGTGATGTCATTTGCGCCGATTGCTGTGTTCGCTGCCATTGCCTCTGCCGTTACTGTGCAAGGTCTGGGCCTGCTTTATGACTACGGCAAACTTATTGGCCTCTTCTACCTTGGATTATTTTTGCTTTGGGCGATCCTGTCAGCCGTTGGGTTCTTTTTCCTCGGCAAGGATATGTTTTCACTGATGAAATTAATTCGGGAACCCGTGACATTGGCCTTTGCCACCGCGAGCAGTGAGTCGGCCTACCCCAAGACCATGAATGCGCTGGATCGCTTTGGTGTACCGAAAAAAATCTCCAGCTTCGTATTGCCGTTGGGCTACTCCTTTAACCTTGATGGTTCGATGATGTACCAATCCTTTGCGGTTCTTTTTATTGCACAGGCTTACAACATCGATCTGAGTATCGCAGAGCAAATCATGATTATGTTGACGCTGATGATCACAAGTAAAGGCATGGCTGGCGTCGCACGTGCTTCGGTGGTGGTCGTTGCGGCAACTTTGCCCATGTTTAGCCTGCCGGAAGCGGGGATTTTGCTTATTCTCGCGATTGATCAATTTCTCGACATGGGACGCACGGCGACCAATGTCGTGGGTAACAGCATTTCTACTGCCGTGATTGCTAAATTGGAGGAAAAACAAAGTAGTAACGAACGGGAACCGCCGCAAAGCGCAATTGCCCGCCAAGAAGTTTGAGTGTACTTGCTGTATTCAGTCCAGTGATTACAGCAAGTGAATTGAGTGGCAGGCTGGTGGTCAGGTTTATACTGTCCACCGTTTTCGCATATATTGCCAAAAACGTTCAGAGGAAGGATTAAGACGGGAATGGGTTCGATAAATAAAAACGCCTATTTTTATTGCAGTCTGATCGGGTTCCAGCAAACATAACTTCTGAACCTTGAGTTCCTCACGGATTGAATAATCCGGCAGCCAACCGACACCGTGACCATCCAACACCATACGTTTCAGTAATTCACTCATGGATGAAAGGCAAAAATAGGTAAATTTGTCCTTAAAAACCTTTTCCAGTAATAGATTCACCTGACGCCCCATATAACTCTCATCGGTGTATTTCATTAACGGCAAAGGTGCATCTTCCAGCCGATATAATGGTTTTCCATCAGCCTTACAGCCGGAGACAAGATATAACTGAGCATCCAGTACTTTATGATTAAGAAACGGTGATGTCATCAGTTCTTCATTAAAAAAAGACAGAATAAAGTCACTTTTACCATTTTTAAGATTATTGACGGCTTCATCAGCATTAATGGATTCGATATTAAAAACCTTATCCGACTTCTCCGCAAAACCAGAAATTAATTCAGGTAACAGAGAAATTGAAAGCGAATGGGCTGTGGCGATATTAATTCGGTGTTTAGGTATTTCACCGCCTTTTATTTTACCGATTTGATGCTCTATATCGCCAAGCAGATTTCTGGCATAAACAATAAAACCTCTCCCTTGTAATGAAAGTTGTAATGGATTCGAGTTACGATTAAATATTTCAAAACCGACAGCATTCTCAAGTGCCTGAATCCGTCGGCTAAAAGAAGACTGGGATATATTCCTTCGTTCCGCGGCAAGCGTAAAACTGCGTAACTCCTCCAACATTACCGCATCATATAACCATTTTAGCTCAATATTATTAAGCATAAACTGTAACCTTTTTATTGAACTGTCTGCATAAAATGACTTATGCAAATACAGCATAATGAATAGAAACATTGCAATTACGAACAGTAATCACTGTGCCATCATAACGATTATTTACCGAGGTGGCATATGAAAAAAATAATTGGCATATTGGGTGGAATGGGGCCAGCAGCAACGCTGGATGCAATGGATAAGATCATTAAAAATACACCGGCAACTTGTGATCAGGAACATATTCCGGTAATAACCGTTTCCTTTCCCGACATTCCTGACAGAACGGCAAGTATACTTGCTGGCGGGGAATCTCCGTTAAATAAAATGTTGGCTGAATTGAGAATATTAGAATCGGCGGGAGCGCAGTGTATTATTATGCCGTGTAATACTGCCCATTATTGGTACGAAGAACTAAAAGCATCAACTAATATTCATTTTATAAATATGATTGAGGTGACGTGTAATAAGATAGTGAGGGAAGGGATTAATAATATTGCGATTCTTGCTACAACGGGAACAATAAAAGCAGAACTTTATCAGGATAGGCTGAAAAAATATAAAGTGAATTTTGTGGTTCCTGATGATATTCAGCAGGAAATTATTATGGAGAGCATATTGGTTTATAAAAGTGGTGATAGGAAAAAAGCGTATTGGTTAATGGAACCTGTTATTACTCAGCTTAAAAATATTGGGGTTGAGAAATTTATTATGGGGTGTAGTGAGATACCGATTATTCTTAGTGGTTACGGTGATAAAGGGGAGTATATTGATGCTACGGAGGAATTGGTTAGAAAGGCGGTGGAGTGGAGTTGTTTGGAATACAAGCGAATTACAGTTTGAAAAATTATAAAAATAAACATTGATTTAAATTACCTACATTGACTAACACTAAATAAATTTTCAAAATAGCGAAAGTTAGCAATCTTGTCATTTTAAAACACTATTTAGCTTGAATCTGATGTATTGATTTAGCATATTACAATATGGAGATAGCTTTGAATTCGTTAACGTTGTTTCCGGCTATTTTTTAGTGTATTGAATCTTGGATTCGCATAGTAAGTGCAATTTCTAAGAAAGGCGGTCAGTTGCTATAGTAGGCATCTTTCTCGCCAAAGGAAAATGCACTATGGCCTATACGCAACTGACCGAAACAGAAAGATACCAGATTTTCGGCTTAAAAGAAGCCGGTTTTACACAACGTTTTATTGCAACGTCGCTTAATCGGGCCCCATCAACAATTAGCCGGGAATTGAGACGAAACCGGGAAGCCGAGAAATATGAACCTGAACAAGCTCAGCGTAAAGCATTAGAACGCCGTCATTCTAAGGTAAAAGCCGTAAAAATCACGCCAGAGATAACAAAGTGGATAAAACAGTTAATTTGGCAAGATTTAAGTCCGGAACAAGTTGTGGGTTATCTCAAGCGGGAAGCGAAAATCTCTTTACATCATGAAACAATTTATCGATTGATTTATAAAGATAAAATAAATGGCGGTGATTTATGGCAACATCTTAGGATAGCGAAAAAACCGTATCGTAAACGCTATGGAAGCCATGAGCGCAGAGGAAAAATTAAAAACAGAGTCAGTATTGATAAGCGCCCAAAAATTGTTGATAAAAAGCAGCGTATTGGGGATTGGGAAGGGGATACTATCGTTGGCAAAGATCGTAAAAGTGCCTTATTGACTTTAGTTGAACGAAAATCGTTATTTACGATCATCATTAAACTTGAAGATAAAACAGCAGAAGGTGTTGCCAAAGCGGCGACAAGACATTTATCGATGATAAAACATAAAGTTAAAACAATTACCTTTGATAACGACCTCGAATTTGCCGAACACGAACGGATCGGTAAAAATTTAGAGACAAAAATTTATTTTGCTCATCCGTATTCCCCTTGGGAAAGAGGGATAAATGAGAACATAAATGGATTAATCAGAGATGACTTCCCAAAAGGAACCGATTTTAATAAGGTATCAGAGCGGGAGGTTAACCTTGTGGCAAACCGACTAAATAATCGACCTCGTAAGACACGAGATTATAAAACACCGAATGAGTTATTTACAGGAACCCCAACTCATTTACTTCGTTCATTACGGTGTTGCGCTTAATATGCGAATCCAAGAATAATATAAATTATCGATCATAATCCATTTGTGGAAGAACTAGATAAGATATTAAATATTAGATTAAAATTTAATTATTATACTTGATCCCTAATTTGTTCAGGTGTTGTTTAATTTCTTTAAGTATTATTTCAACACCATTATCGTTAGCAATATCATTTAAAGTAAGTTTAAAGCCGATTCCTTGTATATTTTCCATTGTCTTGACCGTTGAGTTTACTTCTGGATAACCGTCAAAGTTATCTCAGATTTCCTCTAGTGATGAGTAATCACCATTATTTTTGGAAACATTAAATAAGTAAATAGCGAGATATCTCTTTGTTTTATTAGCACTTTTTTTTAATTGACATGCTTTAGGTTCAACATTATTTCCGTATTGTTCAATTCTGATATCATACTCTAGTTCACTGTCTACAATAAGTTGAAAATCTAATACAAAATCTTGAGATTCAGGTTTTCCCTTCTCGTTAGCTTGCTTGCCAAAAACAAACGACACATCCATCATGAGCAGGTAATCCCAGCTCCATGTGGTCAGTGGATTAACTGATTTACGAGGTGGTTTTAAAAAACTCCATGTATCCCAAAGAATGAATTTCATATTCAAACGTTCAGCAACGTGATTCAACATAGGAAACATATGCTGATAAAATGCTGCACATACACGGTGAGCTTGGCGTACTTGACTAAATTTATCCAAGATGGCAATGGATCTCGAATCCCATAAAAAGTGAGCGCTTTTAGACAATCGTCAATGATACGTTGATCCTGTGAAGAGTTCCATTGTTGAGTTTGGAGAAAATATTTAATTTCCTGCCATTCCTTAGTAATCATCCGAACATCAGGATAATCATTGGTAAGTTGTTGTAGTCAACTTGGCATATCTTTAGGAATATTACCTAAAGCGAGAAAATACAAATGTGGTTTTTCCTCATCGCATTGCAAGTATGCATCAATTTCATTTTTCCATTGAATAATATTTTGGTTACTACCTTGCGGAGGTTTAACTTCAATAACTAGTGCTGCATGTTCAAACTCAATAACGACATCCGGTTCGGCATAATTTTTCTCTCCCTCTCTAAAATAATATTTAGGCCAGAAAATCAACGATTCAAATTTACCCCACTTGTTAGTATCTAATCCCAATGAAATTGAGATAAATAGATTCATAGCCTTAGGCGATAAATAATTAATCCGGGTCCAAAATGCAGCAGTCAATAAATCTTCTCGTGATTGAAATATGGATCGCCAACTTTGTGGTTTTTTATCACCAATGGTTACACTCCCTGCCTTACCTTCCAGAATTGCATGTAGCATTTAGTTCCTCCTGATAAGCTTGATTGAGTTTTATTCTGTTAATTTATTGTATTTTGAAATAATCATCCACTAAAAATAGTGTGCTAATGCCATGATGACCAATATGAGTGACATCTCGGTTAACACCCTTTTCTAACGTAATATGTTCAGGGTTTAGCTTGAACTAAATACGGATATGAAGGATCTGTTATTGGGTATAATTCCATGTCGATAAAGTTTCGAATACTACTAAGTGCATCATATAACTATAATTATTTGTTTAGGTCTATATTATCTGAAACTTACAGATGAAAATC
>NZ_JAQRFJ010000140.1:0-1988 GCF_028599065.1 Xenorhabdus sp. PR6a
CAAAGACGAATTGCTGCCACGGTTCAAGCACAATGGGCTGACCGCGCAAGTGGCCTTTGACGTGCGGACAGAGGCGGGAGAAGCCAATAAAACGCTCGACAACCCCGCTATCAAATACATAAAGCGGGTTATTCAGGTCGTTATGGTAGCGTTTTACCGCCTGTTTCAGACGCTGACAGGCCGGAATGGTGCCGTTTTGGATATCAAGGGCGTACTGTTCCCATGCGTTCATAAGCGATCTAATTCGTCCTCTGCCTCCGTTTCCACCGGGTTTCTACGCCGTGATACCGGGTCAAAGCCCAGCAGGGAGGACATTTTAATCATGATTTTTTCCGCATCCGCCTTGGCCTTTAATGACGGGTTACTGGTCGCCGCGCCGCGTGAACCTTCCACCGCAAACCCGCGCCGTTCAATATCTTCAATGGCCTTACGGTAGATCGCATAGTTGACGCAATACAGCTCTAAGTTGTTCCAGTCTGCCGGGCTGAGGTCGTCACGCTCATTTAACAGTTTTGTTTTCGATTTCCATTGATCGGCGGCAATAGTGTTTAAGTAAACCGGGGGTTTAGGTGCCCTTGCCATAATATTTTGATTCCTATGAAATTACTGCTATTAAAAAAAGTGCCGTGCATAAAAATTTGAGGACGGCGGTGGTGCCACGAAAGGGGGCATTTGTCATTTTTCAGTCCCCCCCCCTCTGTGCACTCTCCTAACGATTTCTGAAACACGCCATTAGCTCCCGGTCACGCTGTGTTGTACGCCTCGCTATGAGCTTCTCAGGCGCAATCTGTTTTGATTGTCGATAGCGCTCACTGTGCTTTAATAAGCCTTTAACTAATTGTTCGGTCTCTTGTTCGTTCATGATTGATACATCCAGTCATTACGCCTTGCCGCTCGTTCTTCCTGTTCCCGGTAGTGTCCTTGTCTTCGTTTCTCTTTCGTCGCGGGGTCAGTCGTGACCGTCTTTCGACTATGGCAGCTATTGCATAGGGGCTGGTGATTGAAGTCAGGCCAAAACAGCACATCACTACCGCCGTCAATGGGGATGATGTGGTCAACGATGGTTGCCGGGGTGTAGATACCCAACTTAAGGCAGTGGACACATAACGGGTTAGCTTTCAGGAATTGCAGGCGGTATTTATCCCATGCCGGGGTATAGCCGCGCTCACGCCTTGAGCCTCGCTGCTTATCCTGCCTACGCTGGGCTTCCCGTCTGTGTTCATCACAGCGACCCGACTTGACTCTCTGTTTGCAGCCGGGATAGGTACAACGTTTCAAAGGTTGCCAAGGCATTAGTAGACTCCGATATCACGATAGACAGACCACAGGGACTTAATGGTAAACGGCACTTCTTTAAGCTCAAGGTCGGTTGCCATCTCCCGGTTTTCATACAACAAGCCAATATAAAGCAGGCAGCCCACCTTGATGGCAGGCGTGAAAGTTAAGCCATTATCAAAGCGCTTGCCGATATGTTGCTGGCACACTTCCAGTGCGGCATTGGCATAGCCCACCAATAACGCATCGTCGCGGGTGTCGCTTTCATCCACCCGGCAATGTTGCTTGATTTCACTTAAGGGGATATCGATTTTATCCATTGCGCACGCCTCCTTTGCAAAGCAGTTCTAGGCGGGTGTGTTTGGTATCGGGGATAACGACGGCAATCACAAGGGGTTTGCCTTGATAAACAATGCGATGGCCTGTGGTGATATCCGCACGGTAGCGCAACCAGATACGAATAGTCACTTCTGAAAATACCGCGCTCGATGCGACGAGTTCCCGCCCGCTGATCGTTCTCACCTCCGCCCAAACTTCGGCAACATCCACCCATTTGTTAATCACCGACCCCATAGGCGAACGGCTTGATTCGTTTTTCTGTATCGTTACCCGATGCCGCAATCTGCCTGCCCTCATGCCTTGTCCTCCGGTGGTTGCTTGATTTCGACGGTTTGCTTCCATGCCTGGCTGAATTCATCACCCCCTTCACGGGG
>NZ_JAQRFJ010000141.1:0-1980 GCF_028599065.1 Xenorhabdus sp. PR6a
AATTTTTCCGGTGATTGGATGCCACAACCGCTTGCATCAATAACTAGGGAGCGTGTCGAACTCAGGCATAAGGCTATCACAGAGGGCACTGTTTGGTTTGGTGCTGATAAAGCAACGTTACGCGCAGGTGTGGGCAGTGGCAGTAAAGCACAGGCTGATTTATGGGCGAGGTCATTAAGGGCTATTTATCGCTTTGCACATGACCATTACCGAGATGAAGAAGAAAGGGTTTTACTTCCTGATCCACCTACCGCAGTTTTGAGTACAAAGCGTAAATGGCATGGCACAGTAAGAAAAACTGAGCGTATCCGAACACATGAACTAGCACGCTGATTAGGTGCGATGGCTGCTGTTCGGGAGAAAGCCGAAAATGAAAGGGATGATGTCGCCGTTGCTGCATGTGATGCGGTTGAAATGGCTATGTTTACTGGATTACGTAAGTCAGAGATTTTTAACCTTACTTGGGATCGTGTGAATATGGGAGGTCGCTATTTCTGGATAGAAACAACCAAAAACGGCGATCCGCTCGAACTTCCCATTACAGATACCTTGAGGAACTTGTTTCGTCGGCGTTTAGTAATGAAGCAAGGAGAACAGGATTTTGTTTTTCCCGGTCTGAGAGGTGTTATCAAAGAATGTCGCCATATTATTGAGCGTATCAGTGCAGCTACCGTTCCTGAGCCAAATTTGGATATGCTCCAACCGATACCATTTAAATGGCACGATGCCCGCCGCACGTTCGGTACAATCGCTGAATTAGTGGGAGTCGGTAACTATATTTTGAAGCGCCTGATGAATCACAGAACATTACGTAGTGCCGATGTTACTCAGGGGTATTTGCATTTTGGTGCTGATGAATTGCAGGAGCCAGCTAAAAGAATAGAACAAGCCATACTGGAACATGCAGGCATGGTAGAGAATAAAAAGGCATTAGATCAGAGAATTATTTCTATGTTGTCTGAAATAAGTGATGAGGATAAATGAAGAATTCTTTTTCAATTATCAGGGCAGGAAAACGCAAAAACAAATTATGAAGAAAAGAAGCTAAATAAGGTTTAATGATAGTAACTCAATCTGTTTCTGGTCGGTAACTGAACAGATTGAGTTTGATACTTGTTCAGTTAATGGCTCCTCTGTGGAAAAAAACTATGTTTCCTTTTATGTTCGTAGTGTTATACAAGGAGAATAACTGTTTTAAATTACTATTTGCAAATAATCTATCACTATTAATAATTCATAATACATAGTGATAAAAATGAAAGTACATTCTTCCTCAGCAATTTTAGAAAAATTCACCAGATCAGAAGCTGCAATTTACCTTGGTGTTACTCCACAAACGCTTGCTAATTGGGCACATACCGGAAAAGAGAAAATTCCATATCATAAAATTGGTCGCAAAGTTATTTATTTGAAATCTGATCTTGATAGCTATTTGGTATCAACTCGCCGAGTGCAGACAGCTTAACAAGATAGAGGAAAATAAGAGTGGTCATATTCATTCTTTCAGCTTCCAATCGTAGTAGGTTTCATTATGCCAAAAATCAGAGGAACTATATTTCAATTTTTCGTAAGATGCTTAGTGGTATAATGAAAGAAAAGGATAGTCTTACGAATGCTATCCTTAAATTGATTCACTTTTTATTTTATAGAGTAAATAAACTGGTGAACCGAGCTAATGCAATTGACTCAGTTCATCCTTTAGGTTCAATACCTAACCGTTCTAATTCTTTACGTCCTAACGTCTTAAGCCAGTTTGCCAGACTCATTCCTGATTTTTGGGCTGCTTCTTCAAACTGTCCTTTTAGTTCTGGAGTTATGCGCATTCTAAATTGCGGGGATTGCCCATCACCTTTTGGGCTTTTGTCTCGTTTTATCATTGACAAGTGGTCACCTATTGCATTAGCCTTATCTATATTAGGTGGTCACTTTAACATGATGAAGCCTATAAAATCAACGCCCTCGAACAGTGCTACCAACACT
>NZ_JAQRFJ010000142.1:0-1929 GCF_028599065.1 Xenorhabdus sp. PR6a
TCGGGAATGCGAGCCATGTCTAATCCTTTAAAACTGCGTCAAGATTCATATTGATGATATATATAGTCCCTGATATGATACCTTCAGTCAAGCGATAAAAAAGGGAGCCGTATAGTAATGTCAGTTACAGCAACTTTGGAATTTCCTATGAGCTTTTCTGATAAATTGGCAGCTTCCCGTAAAGAGCTTGGTTTCACTCAACAACAGATGGCTGACAAGATTGGCATGCACGTTTCACAGTACAAACGCTACGAGGCGGGCGCGTCTCAGCCGACGATTGATGTCTTTCGAAGGATTGCATTAGCGTTGAATGTCAGTGCGGATATGCTTCTTTTCGAGCCGGATGAGCGTGGCCCCGATGAACGGTTAAAACTCCAGTTCGAAGCGATTTCACAGTTAGATGAGAAAGAACGGGAGACCGTGGAGACAGTGATTAGCAGTATTTTGCATATGCATGATGCGAAGCGCTGGACAACAAAGGGCAGCTAAAGAGAAGAGTCAACATTTACGCGGTGTTGAGATGCTGGACACATCCCGACACCGCTAACCATAACCAACTGACTAGGAGTTGAATAATGGCTAAGGCGCATTCTAGGCAAAACGCGGCTCAAAATAAAGCTGCTAAAACAGAACGTTATTACACCGTGGGATACGTCCCGCAAAATGACAAGGCCACAGCACCGCCCGCGATACACCTGAAAGGGCAATGGCTTAAGGCCGCCGGGTTTGAGATTGGCGGCTCGGTCACAGTGAAGATCATGGACGGCTGTTTAGTATTGATCCCCGACAGTGACGAGACGAACAGCCTCAAACAGCAATACCAGCGCCAGCGCGAGCAAATCAGTGACATTAAGCTGCGGATGCGCGAGCTGATTGGGGACTACAAAAGCCGCTAAGGGCAGGGAGTGAGCCGCTCTTAACAGAACAAAGCCGGAAGATCACGGGGATCTTCCGGCTTATTCTTTAAATGCTATCAAATTCTATATTATTAGGTGGAAAACCATCAGGAAATGACATGCACTTGATCTTTTTGGATAGAACACCTTCTAAAAAATCAGTGAAATTTTCTTGCCTATACTCAACTTCTGGTGCCCTTGCAGCAATAATGGCTACCTTCCATAATTCACAGTTATCTGATGATGCAACCCAAAAGATATAGTCACCGTTATCAGTAACGCCTATAGGAAGCAATCCATCTTTTTTAGGATAAAGAATAAACGGATAGTAATCCGGATCAGATTCAACAAGAGAATTAAAATCCTCAATAATCCATTCCTTCTGCCTGAAAAAATTCAGATCATCATCTTCGCTAAATGGGTTAAATATAGTGATAAAATCGGCAATTTTGCCCGTGCCATATTGAGTGATAAAATCAATATAATCTTTAGGAAAAGCGTGCCGTTCATCTATCAACGGCCATTTTCTGTTCTGACCATTTTCATTTGGATGGATAGGTAAGGGCAATATATTATTTAAACTCTCGATACTCATTATTTACATTCCTGGAGGGTTAAGAACAGTTACATACTCATAGAATCCACCTGAACCTTCAGCTTTCATTGTAATACCAGCCGGTATTCTGGAAGGGCCCTTATAAATAGGAACAGAACTCATTTCGACAACTTGTCCTTGTTCTAAGGCTTTTCTTATTCTACCCTCGATTCCACTCATGAAAGGAGTATTAGCAGGTCGTTGTTGAAGGGTGACTAAGTTCCTAACATCATCACCAGAACCCCCTAATTGTCTTCCGAGTAAATGTCCCCTAGCGCGATTAGAACCTTTCCCTGTAATAAATCCCGGAGGTTGTATGTTCGGGTTAGCATGTGTACCAGTGTTAATATGGCCTTTATCTAAAGTTGCATGAACTCCGGTTGGTCGACCTAGCTCATCTAATTCACCATATTTAATTTTTCCACAATCTTCACCCGC
>NZ_JAQRFJ010000143.1:0-1881 GCF_028599065.1 Xenorhabdus sp. PR6a
TGCACGGCGGGTTTAACCCGTACGGCTATGTGCATAACCCGGTGCGGTTTGTGGACCCGTTCGGGTTATCGCCGGATTCGACCACGTTTTACCATGCGGGCTATTTTGAGGACGATACGAAGATAGACCTGTCAAAGGGGAAGGGCAAAAAAGATTTTGATCCGGGAGGGAAGAAAGGGTTTTATGTGACGGCATCGAAACAACAAGCGCTGGATTGGGGTAAAGATAGAGGTCTTCCAACACTGGCTACATTTGAAATACCCAACTCGGAGTTAGCCAAATTAAATATAAAATATTTGGATACGAGCACGCCTGAAGGTAAGAAAGAATGGTTGGCTGTTGTCAAAGCAGGTCGTGACCAAACGCTAGTGCATAATTATGACGGTGTTGACGGCCCGTATTTAAGAAATCCAACTGGTGTTCGCAATGGAGCTAAGCCAAAAATTGAAGGCCACCAACTCGCCCTTTATACTCGAAAAGCAGCGGAATTATTTGATGCACATTTAGATTCAGTTAAAAAAATTGCCAATGGGAAAATAGTCGATGAGTGTCCATAATATGATTGATAAAAAAAGTATTATTGATGGGATTGTTCTTACTGATGAAAATGATCCCAATGAGAAAGTGATTTTTAATTTTTATACCTGGGTAGAGGTGCTGAAAGCCATTATTGTCAAGTATGCCAATAAGTCAGAAAGTGAGGCAGAAGCTCTAGTTTTAAAGCATCCGGCTGTTTATTCTCCTAGAAACTATTCTAATATTTGGACACTTAGTCATGAGTCTGAATACGAGTGGGCAATGGCAATAGTTTATGGACATGGATATTGGCAAAGGGGCATCCCGGCCGATGAACCAGAGGGTTTTGAGAAATGGGAAGACCAGTATAGAAAGGAACATAATTTAGCAAAATTTAGTTTTGAATATACTGGTGAGTGGTAAGAGAAGGAAACAGGCTAAAAACTATTAAAATCCTGTCCTCCTAAACTCAGGAACAAAAAGCCGGAAAATCCCCGTGATCTTCCGGCTTTGTTCTTTTTAAGAGCAGCTCACTCCCTGCCCTTAGCGGCTTTTGTCGTCGCCAATCAGCTCGCGCATCCGCAGCTTAATTTCACTGATTTGCGCCCGCTGGCGCTGGTATTGCTGTTTGAGGCTGCGGGCTAACGGTCAACCGGTGGTGGTGTTTGCCCAGAGTTTTGTGCCACAAACCCTCGGGGATGAACCCGGCGTGGCCAACGGGGTGAAAAGTGGCACGGTGGGGGCAAAGTGCCATCCACCCGCAATGACGGCCTGCGGTTAAGCCTGCATTATCTGAACGGCCGGCTTCACACGATCAATATGCAGGAGAGCCGCGAAAGCCAGCCTGCTGGACAATGTTTGTTGACCTGTCAATATGACTCACAGGGGTATCTGAACGAGTGTGATGCCTTCCAGCACAATCATCTGTGGCATGAGTACGATGCTCAGGGGCGGATGACCCGCTGGCATGACACCGACCAGACCGATTTTTACCTTACCTACGATGAACGGGGACGTGTCATCAGTACCCACTCCCCCAGTGGCTACTGGCATGACCGCTTCCGCTACGATGATAACGCCCGCATCACCACCTATCTGGACGGTGAAGGCGGTGAAAGCCACTACGACCCGAATGGGCTGGTGACCCGCTGAATTTGGCGGGCGGATTTAATCCCTATGGGTATGTCCATAATCCGCTGTCTTGGGTTGACCCGCTGGGATTATCAACAGCTAAAGTTGGTCGCTGGATGAGTCCTGATGAACACCAAAAAATGCTTGATACTGGCAAAGTTGTACAAAGTACAACTGGTACAACACATGTTGGTTATCCTGCTAATATCGATGCATTCGGTAAACAAGCTAAGC
>NZ_JAQRFJ010000144.1:0-1874 GCF_028599065.1 Xenorhabdus sp. PR6a
CGGGGTGATCACCATCGAGGGCGTTTTCTCCTGATGGAACGGGCACAGCACGGTCATGTCCTTGCCGCGCGGGGTTAACTTCCGCCCCTGCTGCTCGATAACGGCAACTAAGGAGACGGCGGCTTTCAGGTGCTGTAATTCTGCGTCGGGAATGCGAGCCATATCGTTATTCCTTTAAAAACCTGTCAAGATTTATTTTGATTCGCCATGCGATATATTATATAATCGCAATACGATAGTAAAGCAAGTCGTTTTAAGAACGCGCCTTATACTCTGGAGCATTTTATGGCTGATATGACAGATGAAATTATGCAGACCGAAGAACAGCGCCGGGCATTTGGCAAACGACTCAAGGCATTACGTAATCAACAACGCAGAACCCAGAAAGAAGTTGCCTCACAGATTGGATTACAGCTTTCGCAGTACAACAAGTACGAATCCGGGATGCACATCCCGCCTGCGGATAAATTGATACAACTGGCTGAGTTATTTACCACATCGATTGATTATTTATTATTAGGTTCGTCAGACGAGCAATTACCACTGAGTAACACGCGGCTAATCGAACGGTTCAAAGCGCTTGAGGCGTGCCAGCCGGAAGAGCAGGAGACCGTGATTAAGCTGATTGATGCGGTGATTATGAAGAGCAGGGTTGAATCTGCGATGCGTCCGGTTGAGCAGGCGAAGGGCAACTAAAGAGAATCATGTTTTTAACGCGGCGCTGTAGTGCAGCAACACTGCAACGCCGCTCACCACAACCAACTGACTAGGAGTTGAATGATGGCTAAGGCGCATTCTAAGCAAAACCGTGCTCAAAATAAAGCTGCCAAAACAGAACGTTATTACACCGTGGGATACGTGCCGCAAAATGACAAGGCCAGTGCCCCGCCCGCGATACACCTTAAGGGACAATGGCTTAAACAGGCGGGGTTTGATATTGGCGGCTCGGTCACGGTGAAGATCATGGACGGCTGTCTGGTGCTGATCCCCGACAGTGACGAGACGAACAGCCTCAAACAGCAATACCAGCGCCAGCGCGAGCAAATCAGTGAAATTAAGCTGCGGATGCGGGAGCTGATTGGGGACTACAAAAGCCGCTAAGGGCAGGGTGTGAGCCGCTCTTAAAAAGAACAAAGCCGGAAGATCACGGGGATCTTTCCGGCTAAATTTAATTACTACAAAATATTATTCTGGGCCATTCCATTCAAGCTGATTTTTCAAATGGTCAGGAACCAACTTAAATAGCAACTTAATGTTTTTTTTATGCGAGCTATAATTATTGTAATACTTAGGACTAGCATTCTCTAGATAGTAGCGGGCATGATTATTTAAAAAAAACACGTCGTGCTCGGTCATTTCAGGCTGAGATAGCGACTTTACAATATCATGTAGTAATTCTGCTTCTTGATAACAAGTCTTATCAAACGCTTTTTTATACGCTGAAAATGTTTGAATATTCCTTATATAAGACAAAGCTATATTAAGCATTTCACTATATATAGTTATTTTGTCCATCAATTTAAAATCCCCATTTATTTCTTAATGCTCCCCACCAATTTCTTGATGGCATAGGCCGCGAAGATGGAACTGTATTTTGTCTGTCCTTCTTAGCATTATTTAACAATTCTCTGATATATTTATCATTTCCAGTTGTTTTATGTATTTCCATTGCAGCAGTCATTCGATGATGCCCATCCGAAACATGATAAACACCTTTATTATCAATAATTACAGAAATTCTATTTTTATCTAACGTAAAGTCGTAGTTACCATCCAGCATATCCTTCTTCATGCTGTCAATTTGATGTGGATTTTTGAATCCAGTCTGAGTACCTTTTATTTCAGGAAGAGAACAATCTTTACCCGCCAATCCC
>NZ_JAQRFJ010000145.1:0-1847 GCF_028599065.1 Xenorhabdus sp. PR6a
CTATATGGCTGCAATAAGGCCGGATATAGAGCTGCAACCTACCGTCGATGTCAACGTGATTTTTGTCTTGCAAACGGGATGCGTTCATATAGGGTAACATGACCATTCAGTATAATTCTCCTACACCAGAAGAACGCCGTTCTATCCTTTCCGAGTATGGTGAACCTTATGATCGCCTTGTCCGCGAAAAGGAACGCCATCACATTACCTCTATTTCCAGAACGTCAGCATGGAAACTGGAAAATGAAGGACGCTTCCCTGCCCGTAAGCCATTAGGCCGTAATTCCTGTGCTTGGTTGCTCAGTGACTTGTTGCACTGGGTACATAATCCGCCAATCGTAGAAAATATAAATAATCCGTATAGCCGTAAACCTACCAATTAAAAAAATAACATCATGAAAAAAATTAACTGCCTTAATTGGCAGTGATCAAACTCACTCTAAAAATAGCCTGATTTTTGGCATAAAGGGATGTGATGGTAGATATTAGCTATAGAAATTATTTGAAATTAAGTAACCATCAATTTGAGAAACAACCCTCTTTAAGAGGGTTAGTTGATTATTATTCAGATGATGCTTTAGTTTTACGCTGGCGGCGTTTGGCTTCTGTTCTGATGGCTTCAACAATGTATTTACCTGTGCTTTCGCCAGATTCTTTTGTCAGTTCCATCAATTCCACAACTTCGTGTGGAACACGTGCTACTAATTCTTGTGATTTATTATTTATGTCTGCCGTTGGCATATGTGACTCCGTGCTTGAATGGTGGTACACAGTATACGGCAAGAAAAACAAAATAATAGTGTTGACGCATACCACATCTTGTAACTGTAGTGGTGCACACCTTGAGTTAATTCAGGCTGAAAAAAACAACGCCCCGAAGTGCTGTAACACTATCGAGGCGTCTGACCAACAACCGTTAATAGAGGTAACGATTATGGCTGTACAACAGCATACCCAAACTCGCCTTAAATTTACATGCCTAATTGCAGCAAGCAATCAACGACTAACAGATCTTCATCCAGTGCGCCTTATCTTCGTTCAGGAGGTAAGCCATGTTTAAGATCATTGTCACCACGACAAATCAGCATACAGGCGAGATAAAAAAAGAAACTATTCGCTACAAATACAAAACATTGCGCGGTGCGGAGAACGCCGCCAAAAATATTCGCAGTGCTTGTATGCTAGATAATGAAACCGTTGATACTGAAATCGTCAGCGTGTACGAGCATAGAGCGCCCATCTCACTGGATCAAGCCATGCACAATACAAGGCTGGCGACCTCTTTATTTTACGTCATTCTTGAAAAAGCCAAGTCTGAATGTTCCATCGATTTAAATAACCTGATTGCGTTGGCCTGTGATATCAATCAGGAAGTCTACCATGCGCTTCAAGCGGCTGTGTATGAGGAATAAGCCATGAGTCAATCATCTGCATATGGATATAACAGCCGTAAAAACAATGAAGAAATCAGCCCAATAGACATTATCCATACGGTAAAAAAATCCGCTATGAATCATTGGCAAAGCCTGTTGCCCGCCTGTGGCGTTGAGGTTCCGGCAAAGAGGAAGCATGGCGCTTGCCCGATATGTGGGGGAACTGACCGTTTTCACTTCATCGACGATCACGGTAACGGGGACTGGCATTGTCGCCAGTGTGATCACCCCAATCACGGTGATGGGCTGGATTTAGTGGCGAGAACCAAAGGGATCACAGTCTTTGAAGCCGCTAAGTTAGTTTCGGGTGCGCTGGCTCTGCCTTTGTCGGAACCCAAGCCCGCCAGAAAGGAGTCTCCAAAATCAGGAACTTCCTCAATAATCGAGAAAGTGAGCAGGCTCTTGTCTCAAGCC
>NZ_JAQRFJ010000146.1:0-1802 GCF_028599065.1 Xenorhabdus sp. PR6a
TCGGGATGGGTGCGGGTACCTGTTTCATGGTCAACGATGAAGTAACCGCGCTTGAAGTCCCCCAGACCGATAACGTTATCCGGCATAAATTCAAGATAGTGGACAGGCAAGCCCAGCAGCATATCCGGATCACTGGCTTGCAAACGTTCCCGCCAGATATAATCCCCGTTGCCGTTTTTCAGCTTCTGTACCTTGGCGGCGCTCGTGGAGTTCATCACCCAGACGGCATTCTTGCGGTACTTGTTCTTAAGCAGGAACTTAAGGTCAATCAGGCTGTCGGCTTCAAGGGTGGCCACTTCCAGCTTTTGCAGGGTGCCAAAAGCGCGCGTTTTGTCGGCTTGGGTATCACGGGGATAAGACAAGAAACCCTTGGCTTTTTTGCTGCCGTCACCGCTGACAAGATCGGTTTCTTCGGTATCGACGAAGGTATCTGCAATTTCTGAGGTCAGCCAGCCCAAGATATCCACGTCGCTAAAGTCGATGATTTCTTGCGTGGTTTTAGGGTAAGCGTAAATCGGGAACAGCTTAATGCTGACTTCTTCCATTTTCGGCGTGACTGTCTCACCGCGTGCCTTGCCCTCTTCCCCGTGGGCTACCGCTGCGCCACCGACAGAAACCAACTGTTTGTATTCGTTGCTGCGTGTGGTCTTGAGGGTACAGATCCGGCGCATGACCGACTCATCCGCCAATTGCTGCATGATTTGTTTGTTCAATTCGGGGATAACGGTATAGCCGCCCTCTGACGGGACACTCGTAGACAAGGTGCGAGTCTCTCCGGTCACGATATAGTGGCGCAGTTCGTCGTTGCTGAGTTTTTCGCTGGTCGGCTGGGTCTTCGCCTGATGGCGCTCTTCATCAGATAAGGCTTCGTAGCGGGCAATTTCTGCGTTCAATGCATCGGACTGGCTGCGCAGTTAGTCGAACTGTTTGGCTTCATCGGCATTGAGTGAACGTTTTTCGTTTTCAGCGTTGGTGAGAAGCAAGCGCATTTGTTCAGTGAGGGTTGTCTTTTGCTGGCGTAATTCAAGTAGCTTTTTCATGGTGTTTTGTGGTTGGTTATTCTGCTTAAAACACTATTTAACATCATGAAAAATGATAAAAAAGCCCCTGACATTCAGAGGCTAAACTTGCGAAAACATGAGGACGGAATATTTACAAACTTTTTCATTTACACAGTGATAAATCTTTTACATAGGTGGTTGGTGACATCCACGATAATTTATCGCATGTCAGATAACCATCACTTTTTAACTTATAATCAACATAAAAAGATATAGGAAAACCAATTATAAATGATGCAATCATCAACCTACTAAGATATTTAACAACTATCTTGTTAAATTTAGGTAGTCTATCAAAGATAAAGAAAAAAATAGATCCTGATAAAGAGTAAAATATTATAGGGAAAGATAGAATGCTTATAATAACTGCGCCGGAGAATGTTATTTCATCTTTCATTAATACTAATGAAACAGCAGATTTGATAACGAAGTACATCAGGAATGTAAGGAATAATAACAATATTACTCCACCCAATGCTTTTAAATATTTGCTATTCACCTAATTCTTCCCATCGTATTAAAAAAATATTGTAAGTCTACTTCCTGTGTTCTTGGCTTTCTCTTCATTGCTTCTTTTAGGAGAGCTATTAGTTTTTCACTTATTCCATATTGCTTATCAACAAGATCTAAACCAATAGCCACTAGAATTCCAACAGCTAAAACTATTCCCGCAACAGCAATAATACTTCCACCTAAAAAAGCAGCTGTAGTTAAAAGTGACCCTGCAACCCAAGAGGAAAC
>NZ_JAQRFJ010000147.1:0-1721 GCF_028599065.1 Xenorhabdus sp. PR6a
TCATCACCACCCTCCTGAAAGAACATAAAATCCGCGATGTGACCTTCAGCCTGCGCCACCCTCACTCGGCGCGCGAATTCTGCGTGCAGTATCAGGAAAGCGACTTCGATTTCCTGCAACGGCTGACGGCCGAAGAAGGCATTTTCTACTTCTTCGAATGCAGTAACGGGCGCAACACGCTGGTCTTCGCCGACGACTGCGGTTCAGTGCCGCCGGGCATACGCCTGCCCTATCAGCCGGGTGAAAGCAGTACGCTGGGCGAACCGGCTGTCAACAGCCTGACCAGCAGCGCACAAATACGGCCGGCGCAGGTCCAGCTTAAGGATTACACCTTCAAGAACCCAGCTTGGCCGGCGGAATTTAGCCAGCAGATGCGGGATGAAAATCTGCAACAACTGTACTACGAGCACTACGATTACCCCGGCCGCTTCAAAGACGAAGCCCATGGCAAGGATTTTACCCGCTACCGGCTGGAGGCATTGCGCAGCGATGCGATGATGGGACAGGGCAGCGGCAATGCGATAGCCCTGCAGCCGGGCAAACTGTTTATCCTTACTAACCATTCACGGGCAGACCTGAACCAGTCATGGCAGACCGTTTCCACCAGTCACAGCGGCAGCCAGCCGGGTGCGCTGGAAACGGCAAGCGGCGGCGAGAGCGGTACCACGCTGCACAGCCACTTCTACTTTATCCGCCAGAATCAGAACTGGCGTCCGGCACTGCTGGCCAAACCGGTGATGGATGGCCCACAAATCGCTAAGGTGGTCGGCCCGGCCGGCGAAGAAATCTTCTGTGACCAATATGGGCGTGTACGCCTGCAATTTCCGTGGGATCGTTATGGCAAGAGCGACGACCAAAGCTCCTGCTGGATACGGGTCAGCCAGCCATGGGCAGGTCAGGGCTGGGGGATGCTGGCCATCCCGCGCATCGGCCAGGAGGTGGTGGTGGATTTCCTGCACGGCGACCCGGACCAGCCCATCGTCACCGGAAGAACCTACCATGCCAGCAATATCCCGCCGGGCAAACTGCCGGGCAGCAAAACCCAGATGGCACTGCGCTCCAAGACCCACAAGGGCGAGGGGTATAACGAACTGCTGTTTGAGGATGCCAAGGGCA
Source organism: Xenorhabdus sp. PR6a (assembly GCF_028599065.1). Classification (NCBI taxonomy): domain Bacteria; kingdom Pseudomonadati; phylum Pseudomonadota; class Gammaproteobacteria; order Enterobacterales; family Morganellaceae; genus Xenorhabdus; species Xenorhabdus sp. PR6a. The sequence goes on from NZ_JAQRFJ010000147.1 coordinate 1,117, forward strand.
GTGAGAAGCTGTCACTGCATGCTCAGAAAGACATGTACACCAAAGTACTCAACAACCGCGATACCCATGTGATCGCCAACCACACTGAGACCGTGGAGAAAAACCAGATCATCAAGATCAATGAGAACAAAGAGGAAACGGTCACGCTCAACAGCACGGAAACGGTGAAGGAGATGCGCAAACTGATCACCGGCAAGAACTACATTATCGAGGTCGGTGCACACAAGGCAGAGACCATCACCAATACCCTTTCCATCACCACCGGCGATGTGATTGAACTGAAATGTGGCGCAAGCGTCCTGCGCATGGACAGCAGCGGCAAAATTACCCTCAAGGGCAGTGAGTTCAAATTTGAGGCCAGCGGCCCGGTACAAATCACGGGTAAAGATATCGACCTGAACTAGAAAGGACGGATTGAGATGGAATTTCGTAACCTGACTCCCTTTGCGGTGATGAACTATGCCATGCTGGATGTGGAGGATGTGGAGCACCACGTGGCCGTGATGAAAATCGGCTACCAGTTACTGCCGGCCGGACAAGGGGAATACAGCGCTGAATTACTGCCCGCGCCGCCCCTGTGTTTACAGGATGAATACCGGGGGCAG
>NZ_JAQRFJ010000148.1:0-1715 GCF_028599065.1 Xenorhabdus sp. PR6a
AATCACCGGATTAAACGTATATCCGTCCTTTTTATCCCCCGTTGCCGGTAGTGGCCCCGCCGGGGTGAAGTTAGGTGTTTCCCGTTTTTGCAGCATAAAGGGGCGGACAATTATGCGCATTTCAGCGGGCGCTGACTTCTGGTTATTTTCCAGTTCAGCAAGGGCATAAATGGGGTAATTGTTATTTTGGTTATCGCCGGATAAATATTTCGGCAGGGTGACGGTGATGGTATTTCCGACACGGGAAGAGAGTTTGCCGCCGTGCTTTGTAAAATCTTCGTTCGTTGCCCAGTGAACCTGCTTAACGGCAGTATTGGAAGATAGCTTAACCGTAATATCGCGCTTTTCCTCCTGACTGTATCCGGTGATGATTTCCGGTAAGGAGAGTTGGACGATGGGAATTTTCTGGTGATCAAGTACAATATTATTATTTCGTTCCACCAAATCATAACGGCTGCCCGCCAGTGTGCGCATTGCGGCTACGTTGTCGGGTGATAACTGCACATTCAGGGGAACGCCCAGTTTATAACTTAAATTCGCCAAGAACTGGGTTTCACTGTGCCCGCTTCCCCCTTGTTTATAATCCACGCCCAGCGTGAAGAGTGGGACAGGCGTATAAGTCAGCCCCAGTTTAGCCAGACTGGGGTTTTTCTGTTTAGTATCACGATTGAATAAGGTCACGTTGTCGCCAAAATATTGCTCATAGGCCAATTTTGCCCCCAGATTCGGGTAAGCAGGCAAGAAAAACTCCCCATTAATGTCATAACCGTTGGCAGGGCGTTCATGGTAGTCCTTAAAATTCCGTGAGTTCTGCCAATTACTTAAACGGTAATAAGTATTGGCGGAAAATTTAATGTAGTCTCCCCATATCTCTCCCCCCAAGCCCAGGCGCTGATTTTTACCCGTAAGATCGTAGTCATAAAAGGTATTCAGGCCATACATCCAGTCCTGATAAAAATAACGCCCGCCTAATCCCACGTTAATGGTATTTCGGCTGTCTTTGTTGCGATAACCCAGTTGAGAAAAAAACAGCCAATCGACTTTATTGTCATAAAGTGGCAATAATAAATCGAGTGAATTATTTTTTAGCGTTCCTTTTCTATCCAGCCCAAAGTTAATTCTGGCCGTCCCAAATTGGGATAGCCATTTTTGTGTTTCGGAAGAGATGGTGCTGTTAAATTTGCCCACGGCGTAGGACTTGGCTTGTTCTGCCAGTTCTGAAGGTGAAGAGGATAGAATATTACTTGCTGCTTGGATGTTTCTGGCAATGGCATTTGGTGTATCAGAATCAGAGGCTTGGTTGTTTTTTCTATTTTTATTTAAATCACCGACTCTGGTATCTGTATTGTCTATTTCCTGAGGATATACTCTTCCTGCTTCTATGTTACTATCAGCAATGGCATTCGTTATAGATGATGGTAATAATAGACTCAGTATCATGAAAAAAAAAATTTTATTAAAATATGAGTTCATATCTCTCTCTCAGGGTTTTTTTGGAAAAATTACTATTCTTACTCAATAGATGATCTATAATCACATCATGATTTCTTGTATAGCATATATCCCACTATTTCACGTAATTACAAATAGTTATCAATTGATTATAAAAATTAATCGCATGATGATTTTTATTGTTTATATTAACTTGCCATAAATATAACTCACTATCACTAAATTAAAACATAAAATACAACAAATTTATCTTTTTCATTCGT
>NZ_JAQRFJ010000149.1:0-1699 GCF_028599065.1 Xenorhabdus sp. PR6a
AATCACCGGATTAAACGTATACCCGTCTTTTTTATCCCCCGTCGCCGACAATGGTCCTGCTGGAGTGAAGTTAGGTTCTTCCCGTTTTTGCAGTATAAAGGGCCTGACAATCACGCGCATTTCAACGGGTGCTGATTTTTGGTTATTTTCCAGTTCAGCAAGGGCATAGATGGGGTAATTATTATTGGGATTGTCGCCGGATATGTATTTCGGCAGAGTGACCTTTATTGTATGACCAACACGGGAAGAGAGTTTGCCACCATGCTTTGCAAAATCTTCGTTCGTTGCCCAGTGAATCTGCTTAACGGCAGTATTGGAAGATAGCTTGACCGTAATATCGTGCGGCTCCTGACTATAACCCGTTATTGTTTCCGGTAAGGAGAGTTGGATGATGGGGATTTTTTGATGATCAAGCACAATATTGTTGTTACGTTCTACCAAATCATAACGGCTGCCCGCCAACGTACGCATTGAGGCCACATTTTCAGGTGATAACTGCACATTCAGGGGGACACCCAATTTATAACTTAAATTCGCCAAGAACTGGGTTTCACTGTGCCCGCTTCCCCCTTGTTTATAATCCACGCCCAGCGTGAAGAGTGGGACAGGCGTATAAGTCAGCCCCAGTTTAGCCAGATTGGGGTTTTTCTGTTTAGTATCACGATTGAATAAGGTCACGTTGTCGCCAAAATATTGCTCATAGGCCAGTTTGGCTCCCAGATTTGGGTAAGCGGGCAAGAAGAATTCCCCATTAATGTCATAACCGTTGGCAGGGCGTTCATGGAAATCCTTAAAATTCCGTGAGTTTTGCCAATTACTTAAACGGTAATAGCTATTGGCGGAAAATTTAATGTAGTCTCCCCATATTTCTCCCCCCAAGCCCAGGCGCTGATTTTTACCCGTAAGATCGTAGTCATAAAAGGTATTCAGGCCATACATCCAGTCCTGATAAAAATAACGCCCGCCTAATCCCACGTTAATGGTATTTCGGCTGTCTTTGTTGCGATAACCCAGTTGAGAAAAAAACAGCCAATCGACTTTATTGTCATAAAGTGGCAATAATAAATCGAGTGAATTATTTTTTAGCGTTCCTTTTCTATCCAGCCCAAAGTTAATTTTGGCTGTCCCAAATTGGGATAGCCATTTTTGTGTTTCGGAAGAGATGGTGCTGTTAAATTTGCCCACGGCGTAGGACTTGGCTTGTTCTGCCAGTTCTGAAGGTGAGGATGACAGGATATTGCCTGCCATTTGGATGTTTTTAGCGATAACACTTGGCGTATTAGGATAATATGCTTGGTTGTCTTTTCCAGAGCTATTTTCTTTATGCGCATTCGAGTTCAGATATTTTTTACTTGATTCGTTAACTCGAGTGTCTATATTATCTTTCTTATCTGTTTCTGACATGTGTATTTTTGCAGATGCTAGATCCCCATCCGCAAATGAGTGCGTTATCGTATAAGGTATCAATAATGTGTAAAGAAAAAAGAATACAAATATACCCTTGCCAATATGTGATAACATATACAAACACCTTATATATTTTGATATTAACTGAGATTTATAGTTACACTCACTCATTAAAATAGTTCGGATCTACTCCTATTGTGATACTAGCTGTATATTTTATTTTTGCGTTATTAAAGATAGTTATCACACAATAACTATCTTTAATAACACACCACTTAATACACTGATAATT